>JAGYMV010000099.1 GCA_018400355.1 Wenzhouxiangella sp. | reverse complement strand
ACCATAGCGATTCGCCGATGGCGCCACCAGCCCACGGCCAAACCGATGCAGCAGCGCCAAGGCCATCGGGTGATTGGGCACCCTCAAAGCCACCGTGTGCTGGCCGCCGGTGACCTTAGAAGAGACATGGTTTTGTTTGGGCAACACCAAGGTCAAAGGACCAGGCCAAAAGGCTTTGGCTAGGGCATGTGCATAGGGTGGGATGTCTCTTGCCCATTGATCAAGCCAGCTCTCATCGCCCAAATGGACAATCAAGGGACGGTCACTCGGCCTGCCTTTTAAAGAGAACACTTTGGAGATCGCCTCATCGTTGCTGGCATCGGCCGCCAACCCATAGACCGTCTCGGTAGGGATCGCCACCAAACCACCCCTCAATAGCACTTGGGTGGCTTCTTCAATGGCGGATTGGGCGAATGGTGCGCGGTGGTCAGACACGGGTTGGATCCAATCGAGTGCAGTCAATCACTATTGTAGACCCGAACAACCACACAAAGGAGAGCCTGATATTTGGGTTGATGGGCACCAATCACCCATCAACCCAGCCACCATAGGCCACAGAGCGCCTATCTCACCGTTTCCAACTCACGAGTGAGTGGCCACCCGGTCAATCCCCTCCTCACAGCCCACCATTATACAAGCAACTGTTTGACCCCAACAGACCATGAAGCGAGGCGTGGTGGAGGATAGCCAGAAATTCATTACCCCACTTTATAGGTAAGCAAAACAGGGCTTTAGGGTATAAAATGACGATTGGCTGTAGTAAATGGTGTCCACCCCATGAAACGCGTTTTAATTGTTGAAGACACCCCGGAGTTTCAAGAGGCGCTGGCGGGCCTGCTTGATCAAATGAATCAGTCATGGCAAGTGTTTAGCTTTATCAATGGCCAAAGCACGCTGGAATTTGTCAAACAAAGCACCACACCCATGGACTTGGTGTTGGTGGACTTAGGCCTCCCCGACATCAGTGGGTGTGAGTTGATCCGTGAGATTCACGAAATCTTGCCCAATGTGCCCATTGTGGTGATCTCGGTGTTCACCAATTCTGAAAAAGTCTTAAATGCCATTCGAGCAGGCGCCATTGGCTACTTGGTCAAAAGCGATCCCGATGCCATTGCCCAAGGCATTGAGAAAGTATTGGCGGGCGAATTTCCAATCAGTCCCTTGGTGGCCAGACACCTTATTGAGCTCGTCAATCAATCAACAGACCCAAGCAAAGCCCCCAAAGTCGACTCCCCATTGTCTCCGCAAGAGCACCGACTGTTGGAACACATCGCCAATGGCTTAAGTTATGCTGAAGTGGCCGAGGCCATGAGTCTTTCACTGTCCACCATTCAAACCTATAGTCGAAACTTGTTTAGAAAACTCGATGTCCATTCAAAAACACAAGCCATTGTCAAAGCGCGCCACGCTGGGTTTCTTGCCTAGACACAAAGCATGAGTCACCAATTCAAAGACATTCTGAGCCAGTGCCCAACGGCTGCATTGGTCATCAAGAATGACCAAGCTGGCAGCATCCTCGGCACCAACGAATTGCTCGGCGATCACCACAGCTCTTTGCTCAGTCGCACCAACACCTTAAAAGAGGCCATCGAGATTGGCTGTCTTGAATTGACCCAAATGCCCGTCGACAACGAAACTTGGGCGGATCACTGCGATCCTGTTTATTCAAGCACGGGCTTTCTTAGAAACGATGAGGGGCTCATTGAACCCATCAAAATGATGGCTACCCGACTCGATTCCCAACATTGCTTGGTGACACTCTATGCCAAATCCGTCACATCAGAAGAAACAGGCAATAAAGCCACCAGTAACTTAGAGCTTGCATCGGTGGCTTATGATGTCACCGAAAACATCCCGGTGGGCACCTATACCATGGTGCTCATGCCTGACGAGGAACTGGCGCGGTTTTCGTTTATGAGCACCCGATTTCTCGAGATCACAGGACTGGATCGAGAAACCGCTCGATCCGATCCCCTCAAAGCCTTTGCTTGCATTCACCCAGACGACTTTGATGCATGGGTCGCCATCAACGCGCAGGCTTTTGAGAACAAGGCGCCTTTTTACGGCGAGGCACGCGTGGTACGTGGTGGCCAGACTTACTGGATTGTGGCCGAGTCCAATGTTCGCCGTCGCTCAGATGGGTCCTATGTTTGGGAAGGCGCTATCATGGATGTGACACGCCAAAAAGAAGCAGAAACCGCGCTTAGAGAGGCACATGCCCAGCTCTTAGAGCAGGCCACCCAAACCGCACGGTTAGAAGAGCGACAAATGCTGCTGGAAGACCTACACGATGGCTTTGCTTCACAACTGGCGATTGCGCAGCATCAACTCAAACAAGGCAAGCTCTCGATTGATGCCATCTCTGAGATCTTAAAAAACTGTCACGATGATCTGCACCTGATCGTCCATAGCATACAGACTGTGGAAGACAACTTAAGCTCGGCTTTGGCCGATTGGCGACACCGGCTCATGAATAACCACCATGGCCATGACCCCAAAATCGCTTGGGACCTGCACCTCGAGCACTGCCCTCACTTTGAACCATGGGTGGTGCTACAAATTCTAAGGGTGATGCAAGAAGCTGTGGCCAATGCCATCAAGCATGCCAATGCCAGCCAAATCACCGTTGGTGGTCGTTATGATGGCAATAACAAAATCCAGCTGTGGGTTAAAGACAACGGCATTGGGTTTGATGCCGAAAAACAACATGCTGGCCAAGGGCTCAACAACATGACTCGACGGGCCCAAGCGGTTCACGGCTCGTTATCATGGAATGCACTCAATCCTGGCACTGAAGTTACATTCACGCTTCCGATTCACTTCACTGCCCGCTGATTCTCAAGCGCCACAGATCGGATTCACTCACACCCGCTCACCTGAGACGCGTCTTTGCCAACGGGCCTTGGATAGTCCAACAGCCCATGCAAACAAAGCCAGAAGCCACACACCCCACAAAGAGGTCACTGGTACGGGCAATGGTGGCGGTTGGTCGGGGGGCTCGACAAGCACCACCACACGTTTGGGCTCGGAAGCCTTTCCAGTGAGATCGGTCACCACCAACTCAAATACCAGTGATACCGGATCATCACCAAAGCGCAACTCAGGGGCCACAAACTCAGGTCGATCTGCGTTGGCATTATCAAGCGTGACCGCCGGACCCGAAATTTGTCGCCAGGTATAGCTGATTTGATCCCCGAGATCTGGATCTGAAGAACCCGAGCCGTCTAGCACCACGTTGGCATCAAATGTCACTGTGCTGGGCCCTTGTGCCGCTGCCGTCGGCGGGGTATCACCCGGTGGACTCACCGTCACGCTGACTCTGTCGGGCCTGGATGAGGCGCCCAGTGAGTCGGTGACCACCAACTCAAACACCAATGTCAATGGATCGTCGGTCACCAACAGAGTCGGTGCAGTGAATGTGGGCTTGGCCGACGTCGTGTTGTTTAGCGTGACATCCGTGCCTGAGATCTGCCGCCAAAGGTATGTAATGCTGTCGCCAGAATCGGGATCATTGGAATTGGAGCCATCCAAGGTCACGCTTGCACCTGAGGCCACTGCTTGGTTTGAACCGGCATCAGCCGTTGGTGGCGTATCGCCTGGTGGGCTGACCGTCACCGTCACTCGATCGGGATTGGATGACTCACCGGGCTCATCGGTGACCACCAACTCAAACACCAAGGTGACTGGGTCATCGGTCACCAACAGAGTCGGTGCAGTGAATGTTGGTTTCGCTGAGGTCAGATCACTCAAGGTCACTTCAGTGCCCGAGATCTGCCGCCACCGATAGATAATGCTGTCGCCAGGATCGGGATCATTGGAATTGGAGCCATCCAAGGTCACGCTCGCGCCTGAGGCCACTGCTTGGTTTGA
>JAGYMV010000098.1 GCA_018400355.1 Wenzhouxiangella sp. | reverse complement strand
ATGAGAGCATGTAATCACTGACTTCCAAGCCTGCAGGGACCAAAAAGGCCTGGATCTCTTCCTCACTCAAATCCAAATCTTCTTCCATGCGCTTGAAGCGCATGTACTTGGCTGAGTGGCACGCCATGCAGTAATTGGCGAACAAGGAGGCACCGCGTTGCACTGAGGCCAGATCAAACACATTGGCACCCGATTCATCCAGATCGCCCTTGGGTGCAGCAACCGCCGAGGCCGCGCCCAAACACAGCGCCGCAGACAAGACCAATGATTTCAACATCTTATAACCTATATTCATAGCGATGGCACCCGCTCTGGCACTGGCTTCGTTGATTCCAGACGCGTCCAAATGGGCATCAAGATAAAGAAAGCAAAATACACGAATGTCCAAAGCCGCAATTCAAACGTGCTGGAGTCTTGCGACAGGCCCAGCATGCCCAATCGAATAAAGGCAATCACAAAGATACCCAAAGCGACTTTTGACGGCCAGCTCCGGTATCTGATCGAGCGCACGGGCGAGCGGTCCAACCAAGGGACCAGATACAGGATCAAAACAGAGACCCCCATCAAGATCACACCCAGCAATTTATCAGGCACCGCCTGCAAAATCGCATAAAACGGCGTGAAGTACCACACCGGTGGGATGTGGTCTGGCGTCACCAATGGGTTGGCCTGGACAAAGTTATCTGGCTTTAGGAATTTACCGCCAAACTCTGGTGCAAAAAACACAATAAAGGCGGCCAAGAACAAGAACACCCCGACACCAAAAATGTCTTTGATGGTGTAGTAAGGGTGGAAGGGGATGCCATCGAGTGGTCGACCCGCCGAATCTTTTTTGGCCTTAATGTCCACACCTTCTGGGTTGTTCGAGCCCACTTCGTGAAGGGCGGCCAAGTGCAACACCACCAAACCCACCAAGACCAATGGCAAGGCGACCACGTGCAACGCGAAGAAACGGTTTAGGGTGGCATCAGCAACAAAGTAGTCCCCCCGAATCCACTCCACAAGGGCCTCTCCGACATAAGGCACAGCGCCAAACAAGGAGATGATCACCTGAGCACCCCAGTACGACATCTGGCCCCAAGGCAACACATAGCCCATGAAGGACTCAGCCATTAAAATCAGATAGATCGTCACACCCAAAATCCAGACAATTTCTCTGGGCTTTTGGTAAGAGCCGTACATCAAGGCCCTAAACATGTGCAAATACACCACCACAAAAAACAATGAGGCACCGGTGGAGTGCATATAGCGGATCAACCAGCCCCACTCCACATCGCGCATGATGTATTCAACAGAGGCAAAGGCCGTTTCGGCCCCTGGCTTATAGTGCATGGTCAAAAAGATGCCCGTCAGGAGCTGATTGGCCAGCACCAGCATGGACAGCGAGCCAAAGAAATACCACAGGTTGAAGTTCTTGGGCGCGTAATACTCACTGATGTGCTTTTTCCAAAAATCAGTGACCGGCAGGCGCTCATCGACCCAATTACCAATGGAGTTTATCAATTGATTCATGATTTAAACCGCTCCCTCAGGATCAATACCAATCACCACATGCTCATCATCGGCAAACGAATAAGGCGGAACCAGCAAGTTCAATACCGCGGGCACTCCGTTGTAGACCCGACCCGCCAAATCAAACATTGACCGGTGACAGGGGCAAAAGAACCCACCTTTCCAATCATCATCAAACGGCTGGGCACCCACTTCTGGGATCACCCGCGGAATGCAGCCCAAGTGCGTGCAGTGCACGTTGAGCACCAAAATATCGGGCCGGATGGACCGGTATTCATTTTGAGCATAGGCGGGCTGCTGACTCACTGTCTCTGAGCCGGGATCGCGGAGCCGATCCGTCATGGCAGGCAACTGGGCCAACATGGTTTCTGTGCGGCGCATGATGCCGATGGTCTGTCCGCGCCATTGCACACGGGTCATTTGACCTGGCTCAAGGCTACCGATATACACCTCCACTGGCGCACCGATGACTTTTGCTTTATCACTGGGCCTGAGCGTGGCCAAAAAGGGCCACGTGGCTGCACCCACACCCACAGCACCGACGACGCCGGTGGCTGCACCCAGCAAACGACGTCGCGAGGGATCCGCGGGCGTTTGAACAGAGGCAAGCGGTTCTGTTTCAGACATCAAAGACTCCACAGCTATTGATCAAATCATGAGACCAATTATACTGCCAGAAGTACTTTTTTTGTAAGCCTTACAACGCAAACACTGGATAAATGCCTTGTCCCGACTGATTTCGTTCGTTGCTCAATTCGTGATTCTGGGTTTGGCCCTGGCCTTTGTCGTCGTGTGGCTGCGCCCCGAACTCTTGCCTGCTCGCCCGTCCATGGGGCTGGCCACCCAAAGTTACGCCCACGCCGTCAATCAAGCGGCCCCTTCTGTGGTCAGCATCTACACCCGAACTTTGGTGCAAGAACCGTTGGCGCTGCGAAGCACCAACCCGCTGTTTCGTGCGCTCAATCGCGACCGCATGGTCACTCGACCACGAAGCGGACTGGGGTCGGGTGTCATTCTTGATGAAACCGGGCATGTGGTCACGGCCCGCCACGTCATCGCGGATGTGGATGACATAGCGGTGGCCTTATGGGATGGGCGCGTGGCTGAAGCCCGCGTGGTCGGCACGGACCCAGACACCGACTTGGCGGTCTTAAAGATCGATCTAGATGACCTACCCAGCGCTCAATTCGCCCTCGAACGTTTGCCCCATGTGGGCGATGTGGCACTCGCCATCGGCAACGCCTTTGGCCTCAACCACACCGTGACCATTGGCATCATCAGCGCGCTGGGTCGGGGTCAACTGAATTTGACCAGCCTAGAAAATTTCATTCAAACCGATGCGGCCATCAATGCGGGCAACTCAGGTGGTGCCCTGATCAACACCCGAGGCGAGGTGATTGGAATCAATTCGGCGTCACTCAGCCAAACCATGGGCGCACAAGGGATCGGGTTTGCCATCCCAGCCCCGATTGTTCGGACCGTGGCCGACCAAATCATTGAATATGGTCAGGTACAACGCGGCTGGATTGGCGCGCAACTGATGGATGTGCCACTGCCCTTGGCAGGACAAGGTGGCGCTTGGATCGGCGGCGCCCGCTTGATCGAAGTGGCCCCAGACGGGCCGGCGTTCGAAGCGGGCTTGGTTGAGGGCGATGTGATTGTGGCCGTTGCCGGTGAGCCCATTACCGACGCGCGCATCTTGAGCTTCGAGATTGCCCAATCACCGCCTGGGACGGTCTTGTCTATGGACATCGCTCGCGCGAATCAACGCTTTAGTACCGAGCTGGTGGTCGAGCAGCAACCTCAGCTGTCACCTTAGCTGTGACCTAGCCCTTTAAGTTCGGGGCAAAGTGACACCACGCTGACCCATGTACTTGCCCGCACGATCGGCATAAGAGGTCTCACAGACTTCGTCAGATTCCAAAAACAAAAACTGGGCCACGCCTTCATTGGCATAAATCCTAGCGGGCAACGGCGTGGTGTTGGAAAACTCCAAGGTCACATGCCCTTCCCACTCGGGCTCCAAGGGGGTCACATTGACGATGATCCCGCAGCGGGCATACGTTGATTTCCCCAGGCAAATGGTCAAAACATTTCTAGGGATCCTGAAATACTCCACCGTTCTGGCCAAAGCGAACGAATTGGGCGGGATGATGCAGACATCGCCTTTGACGTCCACAAAACTGTCTTGATCGAAGGCCTTGGGGTCAACCACCGCTGAGTTGATGTTGGTGAAGATCTTAAACTCATCGGCCCGTGCCATCGCGTTGCGTCTTGAAGCAGTGGGCCGCGACACGGCCAGCGGCCCACGCTGGCTGATCACCGCCTGCGAGATCGGGTGACGATTCAGTTCGCTACCAGCACGACATA
>JAGYMV010000097.1 GCA_018400355.1 Wenzhouxiangella sp. | reverse complement strand
ATGTCATCGACCCCAACCCACCAGGCAGTGGGGCCTCGGGCAACCGCGCTGGTGTGGTTTATGCCACTCCCTCTCCGCATCTACAAGCCCAAAATCGCTTTTATCTCACGGCCTTGATTCGGGCGCTGGATTGGTTTGCATCCTTGGGCTTTCCCGAACACCCCGACCAAGGCCGCCTTGAGGATGTGTTTCTTCATCTGGCCCACCCCAGGCGCCTAAAAAACACACTCGAGGCTCACGAGACAAGCGCCTGGCCCAGCGCCCTCTTGACTCGAATCGACGACCATCTGGCCTGCCTTAAAGGCGCAGGCTACATTCATCCATCGGCTTGGATTGAACGCCTACTGGATCACCCAAATATCAGCTACCAAGCCAAACGCTTGGACTCTGGTGAGTTGGTGGCCAAGCAAACACAATACGATGCTGTGGTGCTCGCCACAGCAGGCGCGGCATTGTCCTTTGATGGCCTGGAACGGTTGCCCATGAAAATGATTCGGGGACAGGTCACCGAAATTCGGGCAACGGCGGAGTCGTTGGAGTGGCGCCAAGCGCATTGCCACGCCGGCTACCTCACACCGGCCATGGAAGGGCGCCACTGTGTGGGTGCGACGTATGATTTGCATGGAGAACACCAAGGCACGGTGGAGACCGACGACCAAGCCAACATCGAACAACTTCGAGTGCACCTACCCAACCACTGGCAAGCCCTTGGCGGTGAAGCACTCGAAATTGTGGGTCAGCGCGCGGCCATGCGGTGCACCAGTCCCGATCGTTTGCCATTGGTGGGCAAGGTGCCAAGTCTGGGTCCCAAGGTTTTTTTGAACATCGCGCATGGTTCGCGCGGTATCACCCACACACCGCTGTGTGCGGATTTTTTATCCGACCTCATCACCCAAAATGATCGACTGGGTGGACTGGGCATTGATGAGGGCATCGCACAGGCACTCAACCCGCTTCGTTATTTAGAGAAGAAGACAGCACCATGAAAAAACCCATCACACTGGCGGTCTTAGGCGACCCGATTGCCCACTCAAAGTCACCCAGCATCCATCAGGCCTTTGCCAACCAATGGGGCCAGGCGGTGGATTATCAAGCGATCCATTGCCCACCCGATGCCCTGCCCGCCACGCTCGATCGTTTGTATGAGCATGGGTTTCAAGGCGCCAACTTGACGGTGCCGTTGAAAGAACAAGCGCTCACGCTGTGCGACCAACTAACACCTGCTGCACAGATGGCCCAGGCCACCAACACTTTGATCCGAACCCCGACCGGTTGGCTTGGCACCAACACCGATGGCCAAGGCTTGGTGAATGACCTCAACGATCGACACGTTGTCCTCAAAAACAAACGCGTGTTGCTCCTCGGTGCCGGCGGTGCAGCAGCCGGTGTTTGTGGGCCAATTTTAGACGCTGGTGTGGCGAGCTTGACCATCCTCAATCGAACGGAGGCCCGCGCTCAGGCGCTCTGCGATCGCCTCAATGACCCGCGGATCAGTGTGCGCTCTTTCGAAGATGAACCAAAGCCATCCGACCCACCCGCATTTGACCTGATCATTCAGGCCACCAGTGCCGGTCATGCTGGCGAGATCATGACCCCACCTGGCACTTGGATGGATGAACACACAGTGGCTTACGATCTCAACTATGGTCCGGCGCACGCCATCTTTTCAAAATGGGCCAAGGCTCAGGGCCTGATGGTGTTTGATGGCTTGGGCATGCTGGTCTGGCAAGCCGCCTTGTCTTTTGAACACTGGACTGGGTTCCGGCCCGATGTCGGGCCTGTCTTGGCCGCTCTGAGAGAAAACGACTTATAAGAGCTAACGCTCAGAGCTTAGGGGTCGGCCGGCACTGAAACAATGCGTCGCTGTTTGTTGTCTGGGTCACTGACCAGTGCACTCAAAGAACCACCCCACGCACAACCGCTGTCCAAACACACCACCCGTTTTTTCTCCATCAAACCCAAAACCGACCAGTGACCAAACACCACCGTCCAATCTTTCCATTCCGGATGGCGGTGCATCCACCAGGGCAAAAACCCCTTGGGTGGTTTGTTGGGGTCACCCTTGGCATCAAGCTCCAGCCGACCGCTGGCATCACAAAACCGCATGCGCGTGAACACATTGGTGATGGCCCGAAGTCGCTTAAAGTGCGGCTGATGTGGGCGCCAACGCCGCGGACGGTTGCCAAACATGTGCTTAAAAAACTCCCCCGGCTCTGTGGTTAATGCATGCGCCAACTCATCGGCTCTGGCTTTTGTCATGGCCACATCCCAACGCGGATCAATGCCTGCGTGCACGACGGCCAATCGATGGGTGTTGTTTTTCCAAAACAATGGCCTGGTGCGAAGCCAATCCAACAACGCCTCACCATCATCGGCTTTTAGAATCGAATCGAATTCGGGATTTTTTTTGCGTTGCCTGGGCTTTTGGTGCGCGTAACGCAAGAGCGCCAAATCGTGATTGCCTAAGACGCTCTCAGCCGACTCTCCAAGGCCTGAGACAAAGCGCAACACCTCAAGCGATTGCCCCCCACGATTGACCAAGTCCCCCACAAAGCGAAGCCGGTCGGTGTTGGGATCAAAGCCCACTTGATCCAACAACCGCGCTAAGGCATCCATGCACCCATGCACGTCCCCAATCACGATCTGTCGTTTCACATCAAACCTCAGTTGGCTTGGTCATCGACCAAAAGATTGGCCCGATCGAACGTCACAAACGTCATTGCATGGGCATTGGCTTCATCGGGTGGGTGGGTTTGGGTGTCACTGACCTGCCAATGGGTCTTATCAATCTCAGGAAACCAGGTATCGCCCTGAATCTCGGCATCAATGAGCGTGATGTAGAGACGGTCTGCCCGTGGCATGGCCAACTCATAAATTTGCCCACCACCGATGACATCGACGACCGCCTCGCCTCTTTTGGCAAGCTCAGACAAGGCCTCATCTAGGCTTGAATAAACGCACACACCCTCGGGCACAGTCGGTTGATGGCGGCTGATCACCACATTGAGTCGACCGGGCAATGGCTTCCCAAGACTGGCCACAATGGAGTCAAAAGTCTTTCTACCCATCACCACCGGATGGCCCAAGGTCACTTCTTTAAAGTGCTTGAGATCACGCGGCAAGTGCCACGGCATAGCGCCTTGATGACCAATCACGCGGTCTCTGGTCATCGCAGCAACCAGATGGATGGATGGCTTCGTCATGGCATTACAACCTTCTATTCAAATGGTCACTAAATCGCAATGGGCGCTTTGATCGCTGGGTGTGGGTCATACCCGACCAGCTCGAAGTCTTCAAACTCAAAATCTTCCAACCGTTGCCGGGTGGGGTTTAATTGAAGCGTTGGCAAAGGCCTTGGATCGCGTGAGAGCTGTTCTTTGACTTGGTCTAGATGATTTAAGTAGATGTGCGCATCGCCAAAGGTGTGCACATAATCACCTGGTTTGAGCCCCACCACTTGGGCGACCATGTAGGTCAACATCGCATAAGAAGCGATATTAAACGGCACCCCCAAAAAGCAATCGGCGGAACGCTGATAGAGCTGACAACTCAAGCGACCATCGGCCACATAGAACTGAAACAGGCAATGGCAAGGTGCCAACGCCATCCGACCCGCGGCCACATTGGCTTGGGGTGATATCGATTCATCGGGCAAGTCGGCTGGATTCCAAGCGCTGACCACATGACGCCTAGAGTTGGGCTTATTCTTGAGTTGCTCGATGACTTCTGTGAGCTGATCAATCACACGCCCATCGGCGGTGGGCCAAGAACGCCATTGCGCGCCGTACAAAGGACCGAGCGAGCCATCTTCAGCGGCCCACTCATCCCAAATTCTCACGCCCACATCGTTTAGAGTGCGCACATTGGTGTCGCCTTGAATAAACCACAACAACTCATGAATGATGGA
>JAGYMV010000096.1 GCA_018400355.1 Wenzhouxiangella sp. | reverse complement strand
GCGGCTCGGGGGGGCTGACGGCCAAATGGCCCAGCAACTCCTGTTAAACTAGAACGCTGGCAAGTTATTTGACTGTACTGACATAGCGGAGAAAGCAATGCCTTGGAATGAGCCTGGTCGCTCGAGTGGTGGTGGAAAAGATCCTTGGAAAGGCGGTAATGGCGATCAGCCACCCGACTTAGACGAGGTGTTTTCGAATGTTCAGCAACGCTTGAAGAAGATCCTTGGTGGTGGTGACGCTGGTAAAGGTGGGAAAGGGTCTGGCTCAGGTGGGTCGGGTTCAGCGCCATCCAGCGCGGGCGTTGTTGTCGTTGTGGCCATTATCTTGGCTGGGTGGGTGTTGTGGAACTCCATCCACATCGTCGATGAGTCTGAAAGGGGCGTGGTGCTTCGTTTCGGTGAGTACACCCGCACCCTAAGCCCAGGCCTCAATTTGACTCTGCCCCGACCCATTGAAGAGGTCACCACCGTCAACGTCTCCCGTGTTCGCTCCATTGAAAGTGCGAGTCGAATGCTGACAGGGGATGAGAACTTAATTGATTTGGCGTTTGCCGTGCAGTATCGGATCAACGAGCCAGAAAAATTCTTGTTTAATGTGGCCGTCCCAGAAGAGTCTTTGGCACAGGCAGCCGATAGTGCCATGCGTGAAGTGGTGGGTACCAACACCATGGATTACATCTTAGAAATTGGCCGTGGACAGATTGCGCTCGATACCCAGGTGCTTCTTGAGGAGGTGCTGACTCGGTACGATCCAGGCATTGAGATCACCTCATTTAACTTACAAGAGGTGCGTCCACCCAGCCAAGTCCGGTCCGCTTTCGATGACGTGGTTCGTGCCCGAGAAGACCAAATCCGATTCGCCAATGAGGCGCAGGCTTATGCCAACCAAGTGGTCCCTGAAGCGCGTGGTCGCTCGGCCCGGGTGCTGGAAGAGGCCGAAGGCTATCGCGAATCGATTATCGCGAAAGCATCGGGTGAGGCCGATCGGTTCAGTTCGATTTATGCTGAATATGCAAGGGCACCTGAAGTCACCCGTCAGCGACTCTATCTTGAAACACTCGAAACAGTTTATGGCCGTTCAGCAAAAGTCTTGATGGATGTGTCGGATCAGAACTCCATGTTCTACTTGCCCCTCGATCGAATGATGGGCGGGGAGGGGCGCGCACCAAGCACCATGCCACCGCCGCCTTTGTTGGCACCCTCTGAACCATCGAGAGCGAGCGGGGCTGATCCAAGAGCCAGAACTGGCCGGGAGGGCCGTTAAGATGCGCATTATTTTACCGATTGTGATTGTGGCTGGACTATTCGTTGGTCTCAATAGTTTGTTTGTGGTCAAAGAAACCGAATTTGCGATCAAGTTCCGTCTGGGTGAAATCATTCGGACCGATTATGAGCCGGGCTTGCACTTTAAAATGCCATTTGTGAACAACGTTCGTAAGTTTGACAATCGAATGATCACACTCGACATGCAGCCTGAGCAGATGAACACGGCTGAGCAGAAGTTTGTTGAGGTGGACTACTACGTCAAATGGCGGATTTTTGACCCAGCGGCTTACTATGTGGCCACTCAAGGCGAGATGATGTTCACGCGTTCTCGTTTGGCGCAGCTGATTCGAAACGATCTCCGTGATGAGTTTGCCCGTCGGACCTTAAGCGAGGTGGTTTCCGAGCAACGTCGTTCCATGATGGACGAGTTGCAAATTCGGGCCGATCGTCGGTTTGAAGACTTCGGCATTGACGTGATTGATGTGCGGATCAAAAAGATTGAGTTGACCGACGAAGTCCTAAATTCTGTTTTTAATCGGATGGAAACGCAACGAACCGAGTTTGCCAACGAGCTTCGGTCCTTGGGGCGGGAGCGTTCTGAGCGCATTCGGGCCGATGCCGATCGGCAGGTCAGGGTCTTGTTGGCCGATGCTGAACGAGATGCAGCGCGCATTCGTGGTGAGGGCGATGCCCAAGCCATTGAGATTTATGCAGCAGCCTACAACCAAGACAGAGAGTTTTTTGCTTTCTGGCGGAGCTTGCAGGCCTATGACAATGCCTTTGGGACAGAAAGTGACGTGATGCTGATGGACACCCGTTCAGAGTTTTTCCGTTACTTCGATCAGCCCAGACCCGCCCAATAACCAGCAATCAAGAAGGGCTCACCCAATGGCTAAATCCGTTGTCATCCTCGGCACCCAATGGGGGGACGAGGGCAAAGGCAAAATTGTTGATCTGCTGGCGCATGATGTCGATGCCGTGGTCCGCTTTCAAGGGGGCCACAACGCCGGTCACACCCTGGTCATTGATGGTCAAAAAACCGTCTTGCATGTCATCCCCTCGGGTGTCCTAACCCCGCGCGCCCGCTGCTTGGTTGGCAACGGCGTGGTGGTGTCTCCAAAATCTCTGCTAAAAGAGATCGCTGGGCTGGAGCAACAGGGTGTTCAAGTCAAAGAGCGGCTGGGTCTTTCCCCGGCGTGTCCTGTGATTTTGCGCTACCACGAGGCACTGGATTTGGCGCGGGAGAAGAAACGAGGCAAGGGTGCGATTGGCACCACGGGCCGGGGGATCGGACCGGCCTATGAGGACAAAGTGGTTCGACACGGTTTGCGTTTGGCAGACCTGATGGATGAGACCCGTTTACGAGATAAGCTCGAACCGCTGCTTGATTACTACAACTTTATGCTGGTCAACTACTTTGAGCAAGAGGCCTTGTCGGTCACTGAAGTGATTGATGAGGCATTGGGTTACGGTCAAGTGCTGGCACCCATGCTGGTCGATGTCACCGGGCAGCTGCATGTTTTGCGAGACCGTGGCGCCAAAATACTGTATGAAGGCGCACAAGGTGCGCTATTGGATATTGACCACGGGACCTATCCTTATGTGACCTCATCCAACACCACCATCGGTGGTGTCATGACAGGCGCGGGCATGGCGCCGGGCGATATTGATTATGTGCTGGGCATCACCAAGGCCTATTCCACACGCGTCGGCGGCGGACCGTTTCCAACAGAGTTGCACGACGATGTCGGCGCATTGATTGCCCAACGAGGCAATGAATTTGGTTCAACCACCGGCAGACCCCGACGCTGTGGTTGGCTGGATGCGGTGGCATTAAAGCGGATGGTGAGAACCAATGGCATCACCGGCTTGTGTTTGACCAAGCTCGATGTGCTCGATACCTTCAGTGAAGTCAAGATTTGTGTGGACTATGAGGGCGTGAGTGATTTCCCCATCGGTGCCGAAGACTGGGATCGCTTACGACCCATCTACGAGTCTCACGAGGGGTGGTCGGGCAGCACGCAAGGCATCACAGAGCGCTCAGCGTTGCCAGCCAAGGCGCGTGAGTATCTGGATCGTGTCGAGGCGCTTGTCGGTGTGCCAATCGACATTTTGTCAACGGGTCCAGAGCGTAGTGCCAATATTATTTTCCGTGATCCCTTCGGAGCCCACTGAGTCATGTTAGATCCAAATCATCTCCGCCAACACACAGACGCAGTGGCCAGCAATTTGGCCAGGAGAGGTCATCATTTTGATTTGGAGAGTTACGCGACGATTGAAAAGCGACGCAAGCTCTTGCAAGTGGAAACCGAGGCGCTGCAGTCCGAGCGCAATGCTCAGGCCAAGGCGATTGGCCAGGCCAAATCTCAGGGCGAGAATGTGGATGAGCTTCTGGCGCAGAGTGCCCAATTGGGCGAGGCGCTCAAGCAAAAGAGTGCGGAGTTGGAAAGTCTTCAATCTGAGTTAGAGGCGCTGTTGCTGACCACGCCCAATCTGGTGGCGTCTGATGTCCCCGATGGTCGAGACGAGTCAGACAATAAAGTCGTCAGAGAAGTTGGTGAGGTGAGCGATCTGGGTTTTGAGGCTCGAGATCATGTCGAGCTCGGTGCCATGCTATCGGGAATGGATTTTGAGGTGGCCGCTCGCATGTCGGGGGCACGATTTGTGGTTCTTAAAGGTGTGGTCGCCCGTCTGCACCGG
>JAGYMV010000095.1 GCA_018400355.1 Wenzhouxiangella sp. | reverse complement strand
ATGCCATTTCGATTTTTTAGACGGGTGCCTTTGGGGAAAGGGCTGACGATGAACATCTCCAAAACAGGGCTCTCTTTTTCAGCGGGTCCGCGTGGGGGTGCCGCCACTTTGGGCACATCGGGTGCGAGGGGAACCATGAGCCTGCCTGGCACTGGCTTGTTTTACACCGTGGATAAGAAAAACCTTTGGAGTGGGTCGAAACCCAAACGTACTGGCGGGTCCGCATCAGCCCCCGACCCTGATCGAGAGGTGCCCATGGGCAGTCCTCTAGAACTGGGCTTTTTCGAGAAGTTTCTGATACCCAAAGAAGAGCGCATTGTGGTTGATGGGTTCAAGGCCTTGGTCGTCGGCGATCATGAAACCGCGTTGATGGCATTTGAGCAGGCGCCCAATAGCGCCGATGCCCGCTGGATTGCTGGCATGATGCGATTAAAACAACGCGAGCATGTTCGCGCTGAAGCGCATTTAAATTATGCATTGGACCACGAGGACGACTTGGGCCGCTTGGTCTCCAAATACCAAGTGGAGGTGATTCTCAAATTGCCCATCACACCCGAGGTCAGTGCATTGGCTCAACCCAGACGCCGCGGGACCTTGTTGGCATTAACCGAGAGCTACCAAGACCGGGGCGAGGTGGAGAAAGCTCGGGCGTGTCTGGAAACACTATTCAAAGAGTTGCCCGACGACCCGGTGGTGATGCTGTCGTTGGTCGAGCTACTGATGTCCGATGAAGACCCTTTAACGGAAAACACAGCCAAAGAGGTTGTGGCGATGGTCGGTGAGATTAAAAACGACTCCGATGTCCACGCCGCCTTGATGTTTTACAAAGCCAAGGCACTGCACGTCTTGGGTCTGAATAAAGCCGCGGTCTCCACCTTAACCGTCGCTTATCGGCGCGGGAAGGGGCGCGATCCTGAGCTTTTGCGGGCGATACGGTATGAGCGTGCATTGATCTATGAGGCCCTAAACCAAAAGGCCCGAGCGCGGGCAGAATTTGAGGGGATTTATGCCGATGCGCCCGATTTTGAGGATGTGGCCAGCCGCTTAGGGCTTTAGCACGCCTCCAACCAGGCCTTCTGGCTTGCGCGTTTTTCGCTTTGGCGTCAAACTTGTTGGTATGACGCACGAGACCCCCATGGCGCTCACCATCAAAGCACTGTCCATCGGTGCGCTTAAAGACATCCATTTGGTTGTGGAACCCGGCGAAATTGTGTGTCTGTCGGGCGAGTCTGGATCTGGAAAAAGCCGATTTCTCAGAGCGATCGCTGACCTTGAACCACACGAGGGCGAGGTGTACTTGGGTGAGCGCAATCGTTTGGATTTTCAAGCGCACGATTGGCGTCATCGGGTGATGTTGGTGCCGGCCGAAAGCCAGTGGTGGGCAGACACCGCAGGCGAGCACTTTTGCAAACCCATGCCCAAAGCATTGGCGGCACTTGGGTTTGGCGATGAAGCCATGGATTGGTCGGTGGCCAGACTCTCAAGCGGAGAAAAGCAAAGGCTGGCCGCCGCTCGTGCCCTGTCTTGCGCGCCCGAAGCGTTGTTGTTGGATGAGCCCACGGCCAATTTAGATGATGAAAACACCGAGCAGTTTGAGCGGTGGGTGAGGCAAGAAATAGCCGCCGCTGCGATGCCTGTGATTTGGGTGGCGCACGATGAGGTGCAGATGAAACGGGTGGGCAACCGCCATTTCAGAATCAAAGGCGATCACTTGGAGCCGGCCACATGAACGTGATCGATCTGGCGTGGTGGGAATTGGCCATCGCCGCCTCGATGGTGGTGGCGTTGGCGATCACCTCAACGCTGGCCCGTTTGAATGTGGGCAAGCCCATATTGGTTGCGGCCGCTCGGACCGTAATTCAGTTGAGTTTGATTGGTCTCGTGTTAGAAGCGCTGTTTGCGGTGGGGTCTTTTCATTGGGTGGCGTTGATGGCCACCGTCATGTTGCTGGTGGCGGGCCGTGAGGTGATGGCGCGACAAAAACACCGCCTCACAGGCGGCTGGGCGTTTGGCATCGGCACAGTGTCTATGTTTATTTCTGGGTTCAGTGTGACGGTCTTAACCCTCACCGTGGTGATTGGCCCAGACCCTTGGTATACACCGCAATACGCGATTCCTTTGTTGGGGATGTTGTTGGGCAACACGATGACTGGGGTGTCTTTGAGCCTAGACCGTCTCACGGAGGCGGTGTGGCGTCAGCGGGCTGTGATTGAAAACCGTTTGATGCTTGGTCAAAGCTGGCAAGACGCCATCGGTGATTTTCGAAGAGAAGCCATGCGCGCGGGCATGATGCCAATGATCAATTCCATGGCAGCAGCGGGGATTGTGAGTTTGCCTGGCATGATGACGGGTCAAATCCTGGGCGGCAGCCCACCCAGTGTTGCGGTGAAGTATCAAATACTGGTGATGTTTACGATTACTGTTGGCTCAGGCTTTGGGTCAATGGCTGCGGTGAGCGCCGGCAGTCGACGCCTATTTGATGAACGAGAACGCTTGAGAATTGATCGGCTGAGCGCGGCCAAAGGCTAAGCGCTTAGAACCTATTGCTTAAACCAAGGCTTGATCAATGCCCAAGCCTGCAAAGGCCCCAGCGGGCTGGTGATGGCTTTTCGCCAGAGAGATTCTCTCTCATCGATTAATGCCAAGATCGGCCCAAGGTCCCCCACCCGCGCCTCAATGTCCGCCCATTGATCCCAAAACGCCTGTCTGGCTTGCTCTTCTTGGGCTTCATTATGGGCTGTTTGCGCCAGCGTTTTTAGCAAGCGATACGCGTCTTTGACGATGGGGTTGAGGTCGGGTGCTGTGTCGAGATCCTCATCGGTAAAACGGGTGTGGCGCAGGTTGGTGTCTAAAAACCCATCTACAAAAGCCTTAATGTGTTCCTCACTCGCGGTGTCTTTGGGCAGGTTGAGTTGTTTGGCGACTTGGGCCAACGTCTGTTGGGGCCCATCCATTAAATCATCGTAGTCCACCACCACCAATGGGTGGTGTTGGGTGCGTCGTAAAAAGGGCACGATGCTGACCAACCACTCCAAATCACTGGCGGCTTGCCGCCCCCGACGCGGATCAATTTTGGCTCTGGATTGGGCCACGCTTAAGGGGTGTCGCAGCGCGATCACAAACGCAGGCGTTGAGTTCGTGGCATCCAAAATTCGGTCCCAAAAGGGCAGGATGCGAAGGGTCCGACCATACTTAAATCCCCAAATGGGGCTTTGACCAAAACGGCCCTGAATCACACCAATGGCCTGGTCTTGAAGGTCTTTGAGCTTGGGGTGATCAAACGCTGTCTCATCGATCAAACGAACACTGTCCGCTCTGAGGTTCAGTGTGCGTCGTGCGGCTTTTGAGAGCGCCAACAAATCCGCGTCTTCAAAAAATCCTTTGGGGTTTTTGCGGCTGGCTTTTTTGAAGTGATTGCCCAAGTCCACACCCAGCGCTTGCAAGGCACGGGTGATGGTGCTTGTGCCACTTCGGCCAGCACCAATAACAAACACCGCTTTTTTTTGTTGAGCCGCAGACATGGGCCTTACTCTACATCGGATTGGGTTGGCAGGCGAGTACAATGGATGAAGATGAAAACCAGACCCGCCAATCCCTTATGGAAAAGACTGCAACGCCGGTGGCGTCGGTTCCGTGGGTTTGAACAAACCAAAACCCACGAGGTGGATTGGGTTTGGATCGACGGAAAGCGGCAGAAAAGAATTCGGTTTGCCAGCCCAGAGCAGGCCCATGAGGTCTCTGTTGCTCTGAGCGCGTTGGAAAAGACGGACTGTTTCCCACGTTTGATCCGACACGAGGGGCGCGATGTTTGGGTGGAATACATTAAAAAGGACCTGGGGTGGAGTGAACACAGTGACGCGATCACTTTGTTTTTCACTGACCTTTATGACTATCAGCTCAGCCGGCCTGGCAAAGTGGTTCCCCTCACCCCGCTGATGGCTGACTTGGACGATGACCTCAACACGCTCTGTGAGCACCAACTCATTGATCAAGAGACAG
>JAGYMV010000094.1 GCA_018400355.1 Wenzhouxiangella sp. | reverse complement strand
AACTGCTGAAATCACACAGCGCCGAAGTCATGGCCTTCTCTCGCTTGGAAGTGGGGGAAGGGATCGAGAAAGAAGAAGAGGATTTTGCTGCAGAAGTCATGCAGCAAGTCAAAGGCGGTTGATCATGGAAAGCTCACCGACCGTCTCACGCATTCTTCTAAAACTCAGCGGTGAGGCGTTGCTCGGTGAGCTGGACTATGGCATCGACCCCAAAGTCAGCTCCCGCATCGCCAGAGAAGTCAAAGCCGTGGTTGAAGCCGGCGTCCAAATTGGCATCGTGGTCGGTGGGGGCAACATTTTTAGAGGCAAAGGTTTGGCTGCCTCTGGCATTGACCGCATCACCGGCGACCAAATGGGTATGCTGGCGACTGTGATGAATGCCTTGGGCCTTCAAGATGCCTTAGAAACCGCTGGTGTCACCACTCGGGTGATGTCAGCGATCTCCATCCGAGAGGTCTGTGAGGACTTTATTCGTCGCCGCGCGATCCGGCACCTTGAAAAAGGTCGGGCTGTGATCTTTGCAGCCGGCACGGGCAATCCGTTTTTCACCACAGACACCGCAGCGAGCCTCAGAGCCATTGAAATTGGGGCCGATTTGATGATCAAAGCGACCAAGGTCGATGGCATCTACACCGCCGACCCAATGACCGATCCCTCGGCCACGCATTACCCGCGCATCAGCTATGATGAAGTCATCGAACAAAAGCTTGAAGTCATGGACACGAATGCGATTGTCCTGTGTCGTGATCAGTCCATGCCCATTCGCATCATTAACCTCAACTCACCGGGCGAATTGGATCGACTGATTCGGGGTGAAGAGGTTGGTACTTTGGTCAGCTAGAGAGAAAACATATGTTGAATGAAGTCAAATCAGATGCCGAAGCTCGGATGGAGAAGTCGGTCCAGTCACTGCAAGCCGAGCTTGCGAAGATTCGGACCGGGCGCGCCCACCCCAGCCTGTTAGAACACGTCACGCTCGAATATTACGGGTCGGTGGTGCCTCTCAACCAAGTGGCCAACATCAACACCGAAGATGCCAGAACACTCTCGGTCGTGCCATTTGATAAGTCCATGGTGGCCGCGGTAGAAAAAGCCATCATGACCTCAGACTTGGGTCTCAATCCCGCCACCTCTGGTGCCAACATTCGGGTGCCGTTGCCGGCACTGACCGAAGAACGTCGGGCCGATTTGGCCAAGATTGTGGGGACCGAAGGTGAGCAAGCCAAAGTGGCTGTGCGAAACATTCGACGAGACGCCAATGGCCAGCTCAAAGATTTTTTAAAAGACAAAGAACTCACAGAAGATGATGTTAGAAAAGGGGAGAGCATGATCCAAGAACTCACGGATCGTTTCGTGGCAAAAATTGACGAAATGATCGCTGGCAAAGAGCGTGAGCTAATGGAAATCTAGGCCATGTCTGCGCCTAGCCCGCTCCCCCAACACATCGCCATCGTCATGGATGGCAACGGCCGTTGGGCTCAAAATCAGGGAAAACCTCGATCGACTGGTCACCAAGCTGGTAGCGATGCCCTCAAACGAACCGTTGAAGCCGCAGGCAAAAGAGGCATTTCAACGCTGACAGTTTATGCCTTCTCCAGTGAGAATTGGCACCGGCCAAGCGTTGAGGTCAAGCACTTGCTTGAGCTCTTTTTAAACGCACTCAACCGAGATGTGGCAGAGCTCGATAAGAACAATGTGGCACTGCGCTTCATTGGCAATCGGAGTGCTTTCAATCCAGCCATTCGCGATGGCATGCGCCGAGCCGAAGCCAAAACCCGAAACAACAACGGCCTGTATCTCAATGTCGCCGTGAACTACGGTGGACACGCTGAGATCACCGAAGCGGTGCGTCAAATTGCCAAAGAAGTGACCCAAGGGGTGTTGCGCCCCGAGCAGGTCACAGAAAAACTGTTGGAAGACAAACTCTACACCCAAGGCCTGCCCACCCCTGATTTGTTGATTCGGACAGGGGGCGAGCAGCGCTTGTCCAACTTCTTGCTGTGGCAATTGGCCTACACCGAGCTCTACTTCACCGATACCTTGTGGCCCGATTTTAATGATCAGCACCTCGACCTCGCCTTGGCCGATTTCGCGGGTCGACAACGCCGTTTCGGCAGCCTGCCACAAGTCGAAAATGCTTAAAACACGGGTCTTGACGGCCCTGGTCATGGTCGCTGTCCTGCTGGGCGCCATTTTTGGTCTGGCCAACACCCCGTTTGCCATCATCGCCGGTCTCGTCATTTTGGGCGTGGGTGGTTGGGAAGCGATCCGCTTGTGTGGCTCGGTGCCCCAGCCCGTCACGTGGCTCTACCCCATGGCCTTGCTCATTGGGGGCCTCGGCCTGTGGTTTGGGCCCCAAGACACGCCTCAGACCCTATGGTTGAGTGTGGTTGCGGTGGCGTGGCTCATTCCCATGGGTTGGCTCGGACAACCCAAAGCCCGTCACCACCGCATCGTGATCGGGGCATTGTTGGCGCTGATTCTCTCAGGCGCTTGGCTATCTATCGTGGTCCTGCATGCCCAAAACCCTTGGCTGATCATTTGGGTGTTGGTCATTGTCGCAGGCGCCGACATCGGTGCTTATTTCACCGGACGGGCCATTGGTGGTGCCAAGCTGGCACCCGAGATCAGCCCAGGTAAAACATGGGCCGGAGCCTGGGGTGGCCTGATCGCGGCGGCCGTATTGGCACCCGTGGGTGCCCGCCTTCTGCCCGTTGAAGTGCCTTCTTTGTTGCCACAAATCGCCCTTTTGGGTGGATTCTTGGCCGTGATTTCCATTGTGGGTGATCTATTCATCAGCCTGCTCAAACGCCAAGCGGGCCTGAAGGACAGTTCGGCCCTCCTCCCCGGCCATGGCGGCATCCTTGATCGCTTGGACAGCTTAGGCGCTGCCTTGCCGTTTTTTACATTGGCTTTGCTGTGGTTACAGCAGACCTAATCCCGCCAAAATAAGCCTGCCATAACCAGTACAATAGGCTCTAATAGCTATAAATTAGAATGAGAAGCAATGGATGTGATCGGCCCCATATTTTGGTTGCTGGTGGCCCTTGGGTTACTGGTGACTTTCCACGAATTCGGCCACTTTTGGGTGGCCCGAAAATGTGGTGTGCGGGTGTTGTGCTTCTCGGTCGGTTTTGGTCGTCCTTTGTGGTCCCGTCAAGGCCGCGATGGCACACGCTACCAGATCGCTGCCATTCCCTTAGGCGGCTACGTCAAGATGCTCGACGAACGGGCAGCGCCCGTCCCAACCGATCAAAAAAGCGAATCATTTAACCGCAAACCGGTGGGCCAGCGCATCGCCATTGTGGCCGCGGGTCCCATTTTTAATCTGGTTTTTGCCATCGCCGCTTTCTGGTTGATGTTCGTCATTGGTATTGCCGCCATGCGCCCTGTGGTGGGTGAGCCCGTTGGCATCGCTCTGGAAGCAGGCATTGAGACCCAAGACCAAATTTTGGCAGTGAATGACCAACGCGTGGATACATGGGCCCATGCGGTCTTGGCATTGATGCCGATTGCCCTAGACCGCGGCATGGCTCGTGTCGAGCTGAAATCTTTAAGCCAAAACACACGCCAAGTCACGCTGGATTTGAGCCAACTTGGGCCTGATTTTAAAGAAGAAAACACATTAGAAGCGATTGGCTTGAGTCCGTGGCGCCCCACCCTGCCACCCGAGGTCGGAGAAGTCTCTGAGAATTTGCCGGCCAGTCGTGCTGGCCTCCGCACAGGCGATCGCATCTTATCGATCAACGGCCAAGCAGTCACCGATTGGCAAAGCATCACCTCGTTGATTCCAAGCGAGGCGGTCGATTCGGTTGGGCAAGTCGTTCCGATGCGTTTTTTGATCGAACGAGATGGCCAGCAAATCGAGCGGGAGATTGAAGCCATCTTGGATGAGCAAACTGGCAGAGCCATGATTGGTATCCAAGCGCCCCAACCCAGCCCAGAGCTTAGCCAAGCATTGGCCGATACGTTTGTCATTCAACGTCACGGGCCCATTGAAGCCTTGGGCAATGCGACATCAGAGACCTGG
>JAGYMV010000093.1 GCA_018400355.1 Wenzhouxiangella sp. | reverse complement strand
GGTCAAAGCTGCCAGAGCTGCTGCACCAATCGCAAACCCTTTACCAATGGCGGCTGTTGTATTGCCCAACTCATCGAGCGAGTCGGTGATCTTGCGGGTCTCTTCACCTAAGCCTGCCATTTCAGCGATGCCCCCGGCGTTATCCGCCACTGGGCCATAAGCATCGATCGCCATGGTCATGCCAACAGTCGCCAGCATCGCCACAGCGGCAATGCCCACACCATACAAATCGGCGTTGGCGTTGGCCACAAAGATCATCACACAGATCGCAAAGATTGGAATAACCACCGACTGCATACCGGTGGCCAAGCCTGAGATGATCACGGTGGCAGAGCCTGTTTCACCAGAGCGTGCAATGTCTCTGACTGGCTTGCCAGCGGTGTAGTACTCGGTCGACAGACCAATCACCACGCCACCCACGGCACCCACCACAGCAGCGATCCAGACACCATTGCTGACGCCCAAATAACCAATCAAGAAATACGCCAGAATAATGAAACCAATGGCGGCTGACATGGTGCCCAAACGAAGCGCCACTTCAGGGCTTTTCGATGAGCTGGCTTTCACCACCAAGATGGCCAAAATCGAGCACACCAAGCCAAGTGATGAGAGCAACAATGGCAAGCTCATCAAAGCGCTGCCTTCACCCATGCCTTCAACAAAGCTGGTGGCAGATTGTTGGACCATGACCGTGGCGAGCGCGACGGTTGCGATCATGGCACCACAATAAGACTCAAAAATATCAGAGCCCATGCCGGCCACATCACCCACGTTGTCGCCGACGTTGTCAGCGATCACGCCTGGGTTTCTGGGATCATCTTCTGGGATGCCCGCTTCAACTTTACCCACCAGATCGGCGCCAACATCAGCGGCTTTGGTGAAAATCCCACCACCGACACGGTAGAACAAAGCCACCACACCAGCGCCCATGCCAAATCCATGGATGTTGTGTGCGGTCTCTGGGTCTGTGCCAAAGATGAGATAGAGCGTGCCCAAACCCACCAAGCCCAATGAGGCCAACACCATGCCCATGACAGAACCGCCATAGAAGGCCACCATCAAGGCTTTGCTTTGCCCGAAGTTGTGTGCAGCCGAAGTCGTTCTCACATTCGCGCGTGTGGCCGCTGTCATCCCCAAAAAACCAGCCAGTGCTGAACAAGTCGCACCAACCAAGAAGGAAATCGCGGTTTGTAATCCAAGGCCTGAACTGGCCAAGGCAACGAACAAAACAGCCACAGACAAGGCGATGAGAATCAACTCACGGCGCATGAACGCCAAAGCACCTTCTTGGATCAGTTTGGCGATTTCAGAGGGCTTGCCTTCCATCGCCGGATAGCTCATGACCACGCGATAGAGTATGAAGGCCACGACTAGGCCAACGACCCCGAGCACCGGGGGGATCAGTAAATGATTCATTGTGTCTCCCAAAAATACAATCGATTAATGATTAGATCGTGCGTTATGGAACCCGCTCATTGTAGTGAGATCAGGCCTTTTGGGCAAATGCCAGGCAAACCCAGTCTTCTTGAAGCGCCATGATGGGGCTAGGATCCAGTGCCTGATAGGCTGCGCGCACCGCCTCGGCTTGATCGTGGAGAATGCCTGAGAGCACCAAGTAACCACCGGGTGCCACCAGCTCCATCAGCTTGGGGGACAAGTCAATTAAGGGCTTGGCCAAGATGTTGGCCAGCACCAATGGGCTTTGGGTCGTGCTGTGTTCGACAAAGAATGCCTCGGGCTCAAACACCGAGATCTTTTGATCGCATCCATTGATCTGTGCATTGTCGCGGGTGGCCGTTAAGGCTTGCGGGTCATGATCGATCGCCAAAATCTCTTCTGCGCCCAACAAAGCAGCCGCAATGCCTAAGATCCCCGAGCCACAGCCAAAATCAATCACAGGTCCCATTAAAGGAAACTGAGCCTGATTGAGCGCCCATTGATCCAGCCAGGTCAAGCAAAGTGCTGTGGTGGGGTGGGTGCCACTGCCAAAGGCGAGCCCTGGGTCGAGGCGAATGACCACTGGCCAATCGGGCTCAGGATCCACATGGGTGGGACAAATCCACAGCCGTTGACCAAACGCCATGGGCTTGAATTGATCCATCCATGCGCGCGTCCAGACTTGCTCCTCAACGGCCTTCGAGGCCAAAGGCGTGTCGGCATCAATGAGACCCTGTTCGATCAGCGCCTGAGTGATCTCAGTGAGATCCTGATTGATCGGAAACAATGCCTCAACGATCACCGTGGGCCACAAAGGCAGTGCGCCGGGATCGGGCTCGTGTAAGGGGTGGTCCTCGGCATCGACCAAGGTCACAGAGACCGCACCGTGTTCAAACAAAGCGTTTTCAATGGGCTCAATGACCAGCGTCTGATCCACCGCTTGGGCGGTGTGTTCGTTTTGTTCGACGCGAACACTCAGACTGAGCGTGTGCCATTTGGGTGCGGTGGTGCTTGTTTCTTGGCTCATCAAAAATCGCCCCAAAGCGCTTGCAGTGCGGCAATGGCTGCAGGCCCGGCGGTCTCGGTTCTCAGCACCCGTGGGCCCAGACGGAGCCCTTGAGCGCCATCATGGTTGAGCGCATCGATTTCTGATGGGCTCAAACCACCCTCAGGGCCGATGATCAGAGTCACACGGTCAAGCTTGGGTAATGTATTGAGCGTGGTGTCGGCCAGAGGATCCAAATAAAAGGTGGGGGTCTCATTAGAACCAGACCAGTGGCTCAGTTCGATGGGTGCATCAACACTGGGGACGCGCACGCGACCGCTTTGTTCACACGCACCGATGGCGATGGCTTGCCAGCGCGCTTGGCGTTGGCTTTGGCGCTTGGCATCGAGTTTGACGCCGGTGCGTTCTGTAAAAACCGGTGTGATGCGACCGACCCCCAATTCGGTGGCTTTTTGGACCACCCAATCCATGCGCTCGCCCCGACCAATGGCCTGAATCAAGTGCACCTCAATGGGTGATTCCACCGCTGGAGAGGTGTGGTGTTCCAATTGAACCACGCACGCTTTGGCGCGGGCGGCCGGTTGAATCTGCCCCACATATTCTGCACCATCGCCATTGAACACAATCACCGAGTCCCCCGCTTGGTGGCGCAACACCGTCAGCAGGTGTTTGGCCGGCCCTTCTTCGAGGGTCACGGCCTCACCGACAGCCAATGCCTGGCTTGTGTAGACACGGGCAAGGCGGGGTTTGGGATTGATTGATGGACACATCAGCGTATGATGAGTCATATCGAATTGGACATCAACAGGGCTCGCCCCAAACGATGACGAGGATTTAAAAACAAATGAATGCAAATACCAAAGGCTTTTCACTCATTGAGGTGTTGGTGGTGGTTGTGATCATCAGCATTCTGGCCGCCGTTGTGGTGCCAAGAATCATGGATGAGCCCGATCGCGCCCGTGTGGTGCGTGCCGAGCAAGACATTCGCGCCTTGGTCACGGCGCTGAACCTGTATCGCTTGGACAACGCCAGTTACCCGTCGACAGAACAAGGCTTGGAGGCCTTGGTCGAGCGACCCAGCGGCAGCCCCGAACCCAGAAACTGGAAAGCCGGTGGCTACATCGAGCAATTGCCGCTGGATCCTTGGGGGCGTGAATACCAATACCTCCACCCCGGCATCCATAGTGAGATTGATGTGTGGTCCTTGGGCGCCAATGGTTTGTCTGGTGGGGAAGGTATCAATGCAGAGATTGGCAATTGGATGCGGTGAGTTCTGATCAGCGCAGCAACGGCCGGGATTGACTCCAATGCAAACGATGCCGGCATCCAACCGTGGTTTGACTTTGATCGAGACGCTTGTTGTGTTGGTGATCGCCAGCGTGATGGCGACCCTGGTCACACTCCGGCTGGGCGTTTTTGAACAGGCCGAGTCTCCCCGCGATCATTTAAATGATGTGGCCCAAGCGGTCGATGCGGTGTGCGAGCAAGCGCTTTTTCGGGCCAGACCGCAAACCTTGTCATTTTATGCCCAAGGCCTGATCTGGAATGGCGTCGACGACGGCGCCTTGGTCACCTGGCCCGATGAGGCCTCAGCGGCCTTGAGCATCGAGGGCCA
>JAGYMV010000092.1 GCA_018400355.1 Wenzhouxiangella sp. | reverse complement strand
TAGCCCGGGTACCAATCCTCGTGCCACTCACCGGAATAATAGGGATAACCGAAGGCGTCATAGGCGCGTGCTTGGTCATCGGCAAACACATTGCCCATGTCTTTGCGATACGGCGGCAAATTGGGGTTGTGTGGCTCACGGGCCGGTGAAAATAAGAAGGTGTCTTGCGCGCCCATCTCATGGGCATCAACCAACAGCACCGGACGCCATTGGGTGATGGCCCGAATCCGACCCCGGGTCTCGGGGTGGCGGGCATAGATCCAATCGCGGTTGAGATCGAACATGTAGTGGTTGCCACGACCATAGGGCCAGTAGCCGGTGTGCAACAACGATTGGTCATCGATGTTGGGGTGCAGGCCGCGGTTTTGGTCCAGCCCATTCAAATGCCGCTCACGGCCATCGGGGTTTTTGTTGGGATCGACAATCACCACCAACTCATCCAACAAGTCTTGGGTCTTTTGGGATTGATCGGCCGCTAGGTGGTGCATCACCACCAAAGAGGCATCCGAGCCTGAGTTTTCGTTGCCGTGGATGGAATAAGACATCCACGCCACCGCTGGGGTCTCAGCGACCAACGCATCACGCGCTCTGTCGCTCAAGCCATCGCGGGGATCGGCCAGGCGGGCCATATTGGCCTGAATGGTCTCCACTCGAGCCAGGTTCTCCGGCGAGCCAATCACCAAATAAATCAATGGGCGGTTTTCGTAGGTGCGGGCATATTCCACCACCTCCACCCGATCGGAGCGCTCAGCCAGTTGGTAGGCATACTCCACGATTTGGGCCGAGGTCGCAGAACGCTCGCCGACACCAAACCCAAGCAGCTCGTCGGGCGTTGGGATCGAGGGATCAAGCTGACTGTGATCGGGATAGATCGAGATCTCATAGGCCAGCCCTTCGATGGGTGTGGAGGCGGGACGACCGTATGGGGTCTGGGCGAGGGCGGTGAGCGCCAGACCCGTTAAGACGACGGCCATCAAGATAGAACGCGTTGTGCTGGTGTATCGAATCATCATGCAAACTCTTTGATTATTGGAATGGAGGTCTTAAAGCCAACAGAGGCATTGATGACAGTGATCCATCAACACCCCATCGACTGAGTGTAAACAATTTAGCGCTGAATATCCCAGCGTCTTCGATGCGAGGGTGGCTGATTCTCAAATTGAATCTCAAATGTCATGGTCATGCGCCAGTCTGAACGGCGCTGACGGGTCTGCGAATCCAGCGGCCAGGCGTGCTCGGGCTGGAACTCCACAAACAACCACGGGCGCAAGAATTGCCGTCGAAGCCTGACGGAGACGAAATACTCTTCGGTCTCAAAGGTCGGGCGTGTGTTGCCAAATGCACCCACATCCGCTCGAATGGCGGTGCGTTGGTCGAGTTGTTGGTAGGCGATCAACACGCTGTTCCAATCCACCCCCTCGGAGGCTTCAGAAAACGTCCCGCGTGTGGTCCAGCGGACCAAACGCTCGAGTTTGGGGGTCCACTCCCAATCCACCCTCGATTGGGTCCCGAAACCATCGAGCCGCTCCCAAAAGGCGGTTTGTGTCCCTCGAACCAAGGTGGCCTCACTGGGTCTGGCGAATACCCGATACCGTGCCGAGGCCCTGGGGTTGAGACTGCCAGACTCGACCCGGACCGTGGCATCGAGATCTGTGAAGCCCCTCAAGCCCTCACCCAAAATCAGCCGAAAACCCAAACGGGTCTTGTCATCGGTGCCATCGAGTCCCAAACCATCGAGGCCCTCTCCGGAGACATCTTCGTCGCGACTGACCAGCAGTCGAATGCGGTCAGACAACCGAGGCAAGACGATGTTGGCGCGAACCTGCAATCCCCCACTGGTGCCTGTGAACTGATCCCAACCAATGGCGCTTCGCACTCGGATGAAGCTGTTGACGGGGTTTTCTTCCAATGAGCGGGGATCGCCAAAGAAGCCATCAAACCACACCGCCGGTGCGCACAATTGCTCGTTTAGATAAGAATAAGAGCGGTCCAACCAACTGTCGCCGGCGGCCTCATCGCCACAGACTGACTCGATGGTCGCTTGATCGGCCGCCGAGGAGACCGAGGTGGCGTTGTCTTGAGACGCATCAGAAACCGATTCGGTGTCGGTGGGTGGCGTTTTCTCATCCGCATCAGCCACCGCCCAAACCGAGGCACAAAGCAAGGCCGCGCCGACCAATACGGCGATTGATGACAGTTTTCTAAGACAATTCTGATTTTTAACCATTGTCATCGGCATTGAATTTCCCCTTTGATTGGTGCTAGCGTTGATCTTCGACCCGGGGGAATTCTGATAATAACTACAGCCAAACTAAGGGGCACAACCATGGAAAAATACCACCACTCAGCCGTCATCGCCGTCATCAGCACCCACGCCAACCGCGCTTCTATTGTGGCACCTTTGCTCAAACGCCACGAGTTAACGACTCTAAATTTTAGGTCGTGCGCCCACTTTTTACAGCACACACCCACCACCGCGGTTGATCTGATCATTATTGAAGGCTACACCCTCACCCACACCGAAATCCAATTTTTGAAGGGCTTTCGGGACTCAGAGCACGCCCGCATCCCCATTTTGGTGATTGCTGGCAACAACGACGAGACCCTGGCGGGCATGGCGCTGCGCGCGGGCGCCGATGATTTCATGCGAAAACCCTTAAGGCAAAGCGAATTGTTGGCACGCATTGAGAAAAGCCTCAGACACACCCTGCACCCCCGATTGGCGCGCACGCAATTTGGGGTGTTTGAATTTTTACTCGGGCAACGGCAGTTGTATTTCAAAAACCAATTGACCAAGCTCAGGCCCAGAGAGTTTGATTTGTTGCTGTGCCTATTCCAAAACGAGGGGCAAGTGGTGGCGCGCGATGTGTTGTTGATGAATGTCTGGCAAACCGTCCCGAGCCTCCCGACCCGCTCGATTGACACCTACGTCAGCCGGCTGAGAAAACGTTTTGGCCTCGATGGCAGCTCTGGCTGGATTTTGAGCAGCATTTATCAACGCGGTTATTGTTTGATGGAAGCCCAGGAGACACATCAAAATTCGCGTCAGCGGGCGGCCGAGGAGGCGCCCGCTTACGATGTGACCATTAAACAAATCCCCCCACCCACACGGGGCTAGCCTCCTCCAACACACCGCCCCGAGACGTCATATCCTGACGCCGGGGCGGGCAAGATGACCTCATTCGGTGGCTCATGTCGGAATGTCGAGGTCGCTTGTCGTTTTCAGCCCCGTCCCCGACGCAGTCATTTCTTAGAATTTAAATTCATTGTTCAACCGATAAATGGCTTTAAAACGGGGAAATCCATGCAGACACCACAAAATGTTTGGCGAATCGCAATTGTTGATCAACAATCAGGACCCATGCGATTGTGGCGGCGGGCCTTGCACCAGAACCACCAGCTCCATTTCTTTGAGTCTTGTGATGATCTGTTGACCAAGGTGCCCACCAGCCCCGATGTGATCTCTGACGAGGCGCCCCATTTGCTGATTGTGGATTGGGATGGCCACGATGGCCAAGCCGGAAAGTTATTGAACACGCTGCGCCGGGAGAATGAAAACGGCACCGCCACCATTGCCGTGGTGGATGAAGAGGCACCCCAGCAGGGCATGGAGGCGTGCCTGGCTGGTGCCAACGAGTTCATCACCCGCCCCATTGACCAGTATGAATTGCTCACCCGTGTGGTCAACTTGCTCGAACACCGCCCCAAAAACCTCTCGCTGCCCGAGCACTACCCACCGTTTCGGTTTGATTTAAATCGCCGAACGGTCGCTTATGCCGGCCAGATCCATCGCCCGCGGCCGCGTGAGTTTGATTTGATGTTGTATTTCTTTCGCCGGCCCGATGAGGTCATCACCCGCACCGCCCTCAAAGACAACGTGTGGTTTGGTGATTCCGATGAGTGTCGGTCGATCGATACCTACATCAGCCGGGTCCGCCGTTTGTTTGGTTTAAACGGCGAAAGCGGCTGGATGATCAAATCGGTGTATCGACGAGGGTATCGCTTGATCCCCTTCGACGACACCTCACCGGATTGATGGGTCGGCTGCTTTGGTGTCCATGTGCTCATCTGCCTGACCACGGCGTTTGGTGAAAAAGCCAACGCCTGCTTGTGCAATCGTTTGCACGATCACATA
>JAGYMV010000091.1 GCA_018400355.1 Wenzhouxiangella sp. | reverse complement strand
GGTTTTCCTTTCAGCGCCTGCAGGATTTCAGGCTTTGCGGGGCAGTAATCCCCATATTCGTACGGAGGCCGGGTGCCACGACAACGGTGTGATCTGCGCGCAAATTCTCAAGCGCTGACTGGACCAGTTGTTCGCTGCTGGCATCTAGGCTCGCAGTTGCCTCATCCAATAGCAGCAATTGAGGCGACTTGATCAACGCACGTGCAATCGCAATTCGTTGGCGTTGGCCACCAGACAACCGCAGTCCTCGCTCGCCGAGTTCTGTCTCATAACCCTCTGACCAGTGCTCAATAAACTCCTGCGCATGGGCCAACTGAGCAGCGCGCTCAATGGCCTCTGCTCCAGCATCAGCGACCCCATAGCCCACATTGTGCCGAACACTGCCAGAAAACACAGCCACCTCTTGCGGGACATAGCCAATGGCCCGGCGCAACTCGCCCAGATCAATCCTTTGCAAGGGCACACCCCCCAGGCTGATCTGCCCATGATCCGGGTCATAGAAACGCAGTAGCAGTTGTAATATGGTGGATTTACCCGCCCCTGATGGACCCACTATGGCCACCGTCTGGCCAGCAGCGATCTCAAAACTCAGATCCTCTAGTACCCTCTCGGTGGGCCGGCTTGGGTAGGAAAAGCTCACGTGCTCAAAGCGAATCGATAAAGGGCTTGCTGACAAATGGAGGGGCTCTTTCGGGGTGGTGATGGTTGGCTCCAGCATCAATAATTCAGCCAGACGCTCAGTGGCTCCGGCGGCGCGCTGCAGCTGGCTCCAGATTTCGCTTAAACTCGCTGTCGATCCCGCAGCGATGGCTGCATAAAGGACAAACTGCCCCAACTGGCCTGGGCTCATGGTCTCGGTCAAAACAGCCCGCGCGCCCAACCAAAGAACGAATGTGATGACCCCAAAAGTCATCAAAATCACCAGCACGATCATGAGTGTGCTGGCACCAATACGGCGCTTTGCCGCCTCCACCGCCGCCTCCACAATCTCAGAAAATCGGCTGCGCTCACGGTCTTCTTGAGCGAAGGCCTGAACCGTTTGTATGGCATTGATTGACTCATCCCCAACCGCGCTAATGTCTGCAATACGGTCTTGCGCATCGCGCGATAGACGCCGCACCCAACGCCCGATGAGGGCCACTGGAACAATCATGAGGACAATCAGGCCGGCGATCATCAATGCAAGCTTAGGTGCGGTGATGGCCAGCGCCACAGAGCTAGCCAACAGCATCACCACATTGCGAATACCAAAAGAAACGGTTGACCCAACCAGCGTCTCCACCAGCGTGGTGTCGGTATTGAGCCGAGACAGCACTTCGCCCGTGCGAGTCACGGCGAAGAACTCTGGTGACAACCCCAATATTCGGCCATACACAGCTTTTCGAATATCTGCGACAACCCGTTGCCCCAACCAGCTGACCCAATAGAAACGCAAGCCCCCGCCAACCGCCATGACAGCTGCAGCAAGAAACAGCAACCAAAACCAACGATTGATATTGGCGAGATCATCGGCCATAAAACCTTGGTCGATGACTTGACCGATGGCTGCTGGGATTGTTAGTGCGCCAGCGGCAGAAACCACCAAGAATAGCCCTGCCAAGATAATTTGCAGCCGATATGGCCTTAAGAAGGGTGCCAAAGCGGACAACTGCCCCAATTTTTTCTGTGGGCTGCGTTCTGTCTCGATCCGGTGTTTGGCGCTAGACTCGGACACGGTTCACCCAACTCGAATAGGAGTACAAGCAAAGGCCTGTCCAAATGCAGCCAAAAGTAATCGCATGGTCCATACCAAAGGGCTCGTTGAAAACAAAGACCGCCATACAAAATGATAAACTCGGCGCGATGTATTGCATCAATCCAATCGTGCTCAAGAATAGCCGACGAACAGCTGCTGCAAATAAGATCAGCGGGATCACTGTGATCAGGCCGGTACCCATTAACGTCAGATTCTGCCCGACATTCGATAGATCCCCATTGAGTTGGGAGCGGTGGCCCATCCAAGCCAACCACCCCAGCGCCAACGGCAGAACCATCAGCGTCTCCCAGAACAAACCCACCATTGGCCCCACATCCACCTTTTTTCGGATCAGCCCGTAAAGCCCGAAGCTAAACGCCAGGCTCAATGCGATCCAAGGAAATTCGCCGACGGCCAATGTCAGGTGCAGCGTGCCGGCCGCAGCCAAGACAACAGCCAATATCTGCAATCCATTTAAATGCTCTTTAAATACCAGCAAGCCCAAGCACACACTCACCAAAGGGTTAATAAAGTAGCCCAAGCTTGTGGATAGCACTCGATCGGTGTTGACGGCGAAAACAAAGATCAGCCAATTGAGACCAATTAAGAGCCCACTGCCGGCCAGAATCATCAGTGTTTTGGGTGCAACGTGTATGTGCTTGAGGACCCCACCGCGGTGTCTGAAGAGCAACACAAGAAACAAAAAGACCACCGCCCAGACGATTCGATGGGCGATGATCTCAATCGCATTGATCGAGCCCAATAGCTTGAAGTAGAGCGGCGCAAATCCCCAAATCCCAAAAGCGCCTATGCCTGCGGCAAGACCTATGCGCGCTTGTTCATCGGAGCTTTGGAGTGCTGTAGTCATTGGGTGCCAGTTTAGCTTACCCAACCATTCAACGGGCTTTGCGAAACAACAAAAAACCCGGCCTAGGCCGGGTCTTTGTCATACGATACGCCGGCCTGAGCGACCGAATACCCTACTCGGCTGTATCAGAGCCCGGTGCACCTGGGCGATCAACCAGTTCCACATAGGCCATGGGCGCTTTGTCACCTGCGCGGTAGCCGCACTTGAGGATACGCAGATAGCCACCTGGGCGTTGACGGTAACGGGGACCAAGCTCAGCAAACAACTTGCCAACAGCCGCTTTATCACGCAGGCGAGCAAACGCCAGACGACGCTTGGCCACTGTGTCTTCTTTGGCCATTGTGATCAAAGGCTCAGCCACACGGCGCAATTCTTTCGCCTTTGGTAACGTGGTCTTGATCAGCTCATGCTCGATCAAGCTGGCCGTCATATTCTTAAACATCGCCTTACGGTGCGATGAGTTACGATTCAGCTGACGTCCGGATTTACGATGACGCATGATGAGCTCCTTAAATCTCTGTGCGAGCAAGGCTCGCTGGCGGCCAATTCTCAAGACGTGTCCCTAAGGTCAGGTCATGAGTGGCTAGAACTGTTTTAATTTCAGTGAGTGACTTCTTGCCCAAGTTCGGGGTTTTCAATAACTCAGACTCGGTGCGTTGCACCAAATCACCCACATACTGAATGTGCTCGGCTTTCAAGCAGTTTGCAGAGCGCACCGTTAATTCAAGGTCATCAATCGGACGCAACAAAACTGGATCGAAGCTTTCCATCGCGATCTCATCGGGGTCAGTGGGGCGCGCGACGAAATCGACGAAAACAGAGATCTGATCAACCAAGATGCCAGCAGCCAACTTAACCGCAGCCTCGCAACTCATCGTGCCGTTGGTCTCAATATCGAAAACCAACTTATCCAAGTCAGTTCGCTGTGCCACACGCGCGCTTTCGACTGAGTATGCGACTTTGTGCACAGGGCAGAAAGATGCATCCAGATCCAAGCGACCAATGGCACGCGACTCTTCTTCGTTGAACCGCTGGGTGATCGCAGGCTGATAGCCCACTCCGCGCGTGACCTTGAGTGTCATATTGATCTTGGCATTCTTGGTCAGGTGGCAGATCACATGGTCTGGATTAACAATCTCCACATCATGATCCAATACGATGTCCCCCGCAGTGACAGGACCAGCCTTGTCTTTGATGAGCGTCAATACGGCTTCATCCCGCGAGTGCATGCGCACAGCGACATCTTTCAGGTTCAACAGAAGTTCAACGATGTCTTCTTGCAGACCATCGACAGCTGTGTACTCGTGCAACACGCCCTCGATCTCGACACTGGTGATCGCACTACCCGGAATTGAAGACAACAACACACGACGTAAGGCATTGCCCAGCGTGTGACCAAAGCCGCGCTCTAGTGGCTCCAGTGTAATCCGGGCACGACGCGGGGAGATCTCATCGACCAGGAGACCTTTTGGCTTCAGCATCGTACTGATAAGTTCGCTGATTTGGCCTGACATGAAACGCCTCTCTTAAAATACTTTTAACTAAATACAACCACCAGACCCAGGTCGGATGGACACAATTTCGGGTTACTTGGAGTAAAGC
>JAGYMV010000090.1 GCA_018400355.1 Wenzhouxiangella sp. | reverse complement strand
AGGCATCAAAGCTTGGCCATGTTTGAACTGAGGCGAACTCGTGGTAATCGAGTCCAGCGCGCCGAAGGCGCTTGTCATCCAATTCGAAACCCAAAGGCCCAATCAAATGAAGCTCGGCGCCGCAATTGGCGCACAAGCGGATGATGTTGCCTGTGTTGGCAGGGATCTCTGGTTCAACTAAGATGATGTGCAGCAAAGGGGTCATGGGCGAGACAAGACGTGGGCTTTGTCAGCCCTCATTGCAAGCTGATCTGATAGCCATTGACGGGGAAATGCACCGCCACCGAACCCACCTCAGCGTGATCTACATCAATTGACACGCGAGCCTCATCGAGGTAACGCAAACGCCCAGTCACGGCTGGATCGGATGAATCAACAAAGGGCCTCACACTCACCACCTGCCCCAACTCAAAAGCCGATTTGACTTGTATCCCAATAGGCGATTGGGGCTCAGATTCTTTGGCCACCTGCAAAGCATCCAAAGCGTCCAATTGACTGACCTGACCTTGGCTGATTCCGTCTGTGGCAGACTCGATGTCTGCTTCAATCCGGCATAGGTTCGGGTAGCGCGCCAGGCACTCGGGCCCATCAGCCCAACGCCCCCTTAAAAACCAACAAAGATAAGCAATCGCGACATCGGCATAACTCGGTGTCAGCCCACCCAAGGCGTATTGATCTGGATGAATCGATGCATCCAGCCGTTTCAACGAAGCCTGCAATTGCAAGATCACACCAGCCAGCTCGTTTTGAAGCTTGGCCTCAGACCAACCACTACCAAAATACAAATCCCCTCGGTCTTTCACAAAATCAGAGGGTGCGGTGTCGAGTGCGGTGGTGATCACCACTCGGACCGCCAATGGAAAAAGCGTTTGGTCCACCCACTCCGAAAACATCAAAGCGCGCGCCTCGCAGCCATTGGGAAACAGCCGCTCGGCGTCACCCAGTTTGGCGATCACTGGGGCAATGAGTTGGGTGTCACAACACACATCGGCGCCAATTTGCAACACTGGCGTGCGGCGGTAGCCCCCGGTTAAGGGCATTAAAAAGGGCTTGGGTGGAACGCGCGGAATCTCCACCGAGGACCAAGAAACACGTGCCAAGCCCATGGCCAAGCGAATCTTGTGGGCAAAAGGAGATGCCCAAAAATGATGCAAAATCGGGTCTGTCATGAAAAGCCTCGGTGTGTTCTAAAAGATCGTTGTCTGCTAAGACTTGGCCAGCGCTGGCTTGACTTGGCGGTCCTCAAACGGCGGCGCATTGGGGTCTTGTAACAGGTGAATCATGCCAATCACGCCACCCACATTGAGCACAACCCCAATCACAAAGCCAATCACAATGTCTGTCACCGACATCATGGGCCAAGCCACCAAGAAGAACCAGACACTCACCGGCAAAAACATCAGCAATGAGGTCACCATGCCTGGGTTGTAGATCATTTTCCCACGAATGGGGATCACCAATAAATGGAGCACACAGTTACCCACTGAGACCAAAATGGTCGCCATCGCAAGCCACAAGGCGTTTTCATGGAGCAAGGCGGCAAGTAAGTAACTGCCCCAGCCCACCACGACATTGACGACTAGGCCGCTTCGCACGTTCAGGGGGAAACGCCACGGGTCGTCTGAGCGAAACAGCACCACATTGAGCATGCCCGGAAACCAGCCCGGCCAACGCCATTCTTCGACTTGATGGGCGAACAGTGTGAGCAGACTGATCCACAAAATCAAACTCAACTCATTCATGCTCGAGCCATTGCCCATGAGCCAAAGCGCTAAAACTGCACCCAATACGGCGGCTAGGTCAAACCAGTGACGCTCCATGAATCGCATGCCAATTTCCTTGAGTTGATATCGATCAGGCATTGTAAACCGCAGCGTCACTGAACACCACTGGCCTCTTTCAAACTGCCCCCGAGCTGAGTGCAAAACCCGTTCGATGAGACTTCAATCATGGCCGCCGCTAAGCTTGTCATTCCAGTCACGGCCAAAAATGCCAAGTTAAAATATTTTAATATACATCTAGATTGGCCATGGCACCGCTACCATTTACTGGGCTTGATTTAACACTGAGCGATGACCGTCGCCCTTAAATCTCGGAGGTTGCAAAAGTCCCATATTGGGACTAACATTTGAATATGCGCATTATCGCTCTCTCAACATTACGACAGTTCTGGGAGAGCTCGCCTGCCTACACGGACTCCATCCAGCCAGGAATGGCTTGGTACCGAGAAACCTTAAAGGCCGATTGGTCCAAGCCCAGTGAGGTGAAGGCGCAGTTCTCAAGTGCCAGTATTTTGCGCGATGGTCGTGTTGTTTTTAATATCGCTGGAAACAAATATCGAATTGTGGTTTGGATCAATTACGCTTACCACATCGTCTATGTCCGTTTCATCGGAACTCACAGGGAGTACGACGAAATTGACGCTCAAACAATTTGAGGTGCCCCATGGAAATTCGCCCAATTAAAACAGAAGCTGACTACCAAGCTGCTTTAAAGGATATTGAAGGCCTAATGTCTGCCGAGGCGGGCTCGCCTCAAGGCGACCGGCTTGATGTGCTTGTAACCCTTGTTGAGGCCTACGAACGAGCGCACTACCCGATCGATTTCCCAGACCCCATCGAGGCCATCAAATTCCGAATGGAGCAGCAAGGGCTCAGCATCGATGATCTGATCCCCGTGATTGGTCGTAAGAATCGGGTGTATGAAATTCTGGCGCGGAAGCGACCGCTGACTCTTCGCATGATCGAGGGGCTACATGAAACGTTTTCAATCCCGGCAGAGAGCTTGTTAAAGCATAGACCCAATCAAAATCATCAGCAAAATAATTAGACTACACAGGTCCGGCGGGTGGGCTTTGGGCGACACGAAGCCCTCAACCAATATCAAAAAGCAGCTCTGGCTATTGGCCCAACCACCTCAAATGGGGAGGCAACGGCCCGAGTTGTCGCCTGGTATCAGAAGCTTGATAATCAATCGCCATGTGATCTTCTATCGAGTCAACGCGACGCAAGTAGAAATCATCCGGCTGCTGAATGGGCGTCAGGATGTGGAAAACCAACTGATGAACAGTCGTGTATTGCGGCCAAGTGGCGGTTGCGACGATGGGCGGTGAGCATGAGATCAGGCAGCAAGCCAAATGAAACCGGCTTTTAATCCCAAGCCAGTGAATGCCCCTTGCCCACTCGAGCCTCAAACAAGAAATTAAGTCAGGCATGGGGCTTGAAATGGGTGATGGCCTTTAGCCACCACCCAACTTGGCCATGGCATCCAGATAGCTCACAAAGGCGGTCCGTCCTTGAGTTGTTATCTCTGCCTCGGTCAATGGTTTTCTGCCGACGAAAGATTTTTCAATTTGTATGTAGCCGGCCTCTTCCAATTTGCGAAGGTGCACAGACAAATTGCCATCGCTGGTCTCTAGCGCCTCCGCAATCGTTTTGAAAGAGGCGCGCTTTGCACCAATCAAATACGCCATGATGCCAAGGCGTATCCTGCCGTGGATGACATCATCAATGTCATTGATCGAAAACTGAGGCATGATTCAGGTGATCTTGCCACGGATACGGATCAAATAAAGCCCCGGAATCAGCGCCACAGCCACCACCGCCACAGCATAGGCCAACCATTCAAACTGAGTGCCCGTTGCCCATGCCATGGCCCAGGCCGCTAGGAAACTGGTCACCGCGATGGCCCGCATCCATTGAGATCGAGTGAGCGTGCCAATGGTCCACCAGGCCACTCCATAGACGACCAATACGGCCAATGAGATGGTGGAGAGGACGACGCCTTGGTCTAACTGTAGCGCCATCAGGGTTGCCGCACCCCAGAAAATAAAGATGCCAAATCCAGCAGCCGACCAGACGGCATTGATCAAGCGATTGTGCCCTGGCTCGCCCTTGACCAGATCACGACGAATGAGTGCCACCAATGTGGCCCCAAAGCCGAGGGCGGCCATCAGCCAGACCCAATTGATCATCGCGACCGAAAATCCGATGAGGCCCAACTGAGAGAGACTGAGTATGGTCGCAGCCGCGCCGAACCAACCACCACCGGCCACCAAGTACGGGCCCATCTGAAGCGGCGCCTGTTGCCCCAGCTCAGCCAGGCCTTTGAGGTAAGCCAAATCATTTTCTAAGGCATTGTGGAGTTCCCAGGATTTAGTGGACACTATGACTTGATTGGCTAAAAGCCGGAGGTGTAGTGTGCCCAAAAAAAAGGAAGTCAGCGAAGTTCGTCGAAAGTACGAATTCATCAAATCTATGCAAGGCGAA
>JAGYMV010000009.1 GCA_018400355.1 Wenzhouxiangella sp. | reverse complement strand
TGACCTTTTCAAGCCGAGTGATCGCCTCGGGCTCAATGCGCTCGGCGAAAAAGGCCATGTCTTCTGGGCAGTTCGCCAACACATCGGCAAACACCGATTTCAGAAAACGCTCAGCCAGACCAGCCAGGTCATTGAGGTCGGCAAAAGCCACCTCGGGTTCGACCATCCAAAACTCGGCCAAATGCCGAGAGGTGTTTGAATTTTCGGCCCGGAAGGTGGGCCCAAACGTATAAACCTTGCTCATGGCCAAGCAAAAGGCCTCGACGTTCAATTGCCCTGAGACGGTTAAAAACGTTTCTTGACCAAAGAAGTCTTGGGAGAAATCAATGCCGCCGGTCTCATTGGTTGGCAAGTTCGCTAGATCCAGCGTGCTGACTCGGAACAGTTGACCAGCGCCTTCGGCATCAGACGCTGTGATGATCGGTGTGTTGACCCAGCAATAGCCCTCTTCATCGAAGAATCGGTGGATGGCTTTTGCCGCGGCGTGACGAATGCGTGTGACCGCACCAAAGGTATTGGTGCGCGGTCTTAAGTGCGCGACGGTGCGCAGGAATTCATAAGAATGCTGCTTGGGCTGAATTGGGTACGTGTCTGGGTCCTCGACCAAGCCCATCACCTCGATCGCGGTCACCTGGATTTCGACCGATTGGCCCTTTCCCTTTGATTCAACCACGGTGCCATGGCACTGCACGGCGCTGCCTGAAGTCAGCTTAAGGATCTCGCTTTGGTAATTGGGCAAGGCCTGATCAGCGACCAACTGGATATTGGAGAGGCACGAACCATCGTTTAAGTGGATGAACGAGAATCCAGCCTTAGAGTCGCGGCGGGTGCGAACCCAGCCTTGTACAAGCACTTCACTGCCTTCGGCGTGCTCATTGGCTAAGAGCGCTTTGACCGAGGCCACAGGGGGGTGGGCAAGGTTTTGGTTTGACATGAATCTTCGGATTCCCATGCGTAGTCAAAAAGGGTTCGGTACAATGATACTGGACATGAGCACTCACATGACAATCGATGATCAAATCCAGCCCGCCATTACTCTAACTCAGGCGGCCGCCGATCGCATCGCTCTTTTTATGGGCAAAGAGGGTGGTCGTGGGATTCATTTGGCTGTCCGCCGCACCGGTTGTTCGGGATGGGCGTATGAGCTTGAGATTGCCAAGTCCCCAGCCGGTGCCGATGAGCACGTTCTTCATGACCAAGACATCGAGATCATCATCACCAACCAAGCCTTAGACATGATGGCGGGGACGGTGATTGACTTTGTGGAAGATGGCTTGGTGAGAGAGTTTCGCTTCAAAAACCCCAACGTGACCGCCGAGTGCGGCTGTGGGGAGAGCTTCACCATCCAATCCTAAATACCCATCAGCCAGCGCTTAATCCCCTCGCTGCGCCCGCAATCTGGCTAGGTGAGTTTCCCCACCGGCATTGCTGTCGGGCCTGAAATCAAGGTATAATTGTCGGCTGGCCACTTGGCCTACCTTGCTCCACGGGCTGTTGTTTGACAAAAACAATCGGTTCGGGGGCTTTACAGCCGTAAGGAGAAGACAATTGAGACATTATGAAATCGTGCTGCTGGTCCATCCAGACCAGTCTGAGCAAGTGCCCGGCATGCTTGAGCGTTACAAAAGCGTGGTCGAGGCGGGGGGCGGTCGCGTCCATCGCTCAGAAGATTGGGGCCGCTTGCAGTTGGCCTACACCATTGCCAAGTTACACAAAGCCCATTACATCATGATCAACATTGAGTGTGGGTCAGAGGTGCTTGAAGAGCTTGAGACCATCTTCCGCTTCAACGACGCCATCTTGCGTCACCTGACGGTGCGCAAAGACGAGGCAGAGACTGAGCCATCGGTGATGATGAAGCGCAAAGAGAAAAAAGATGAGGGCGATGCCCGCCGTCGCAGCCGCGATACCTATGACAGCGGCGACGATGACGCGTCAGAAGCCGTTGGCGACGATGAAGACGAAGCCGATGATGAGGTCGTCAGCGAGGCCGCTGATGTGTCAGAGCAGTCTGAGCCAGAAGTGGCCCCAGATGCCGATGAAGATACCAACCGGGTGGAGGGTTAAGCCATGTCAAGATTTATGAAAAGACGCAAGTTTTGCCGTTTCACCGTTGAGGGCATCGAACAGGTCGACTACAAGGATGTGGATCTGCTCAAAGACTTCATCACAGAAACAGGCAAGGTTGTCCCCAGCCGCATCACCGGCACAAAAGCCAAATACCAACGCCAGCTGACCACAGCCATCAAGCGCGCTCGGTTCTTGGCCTTGTTGCCCTATTCAGACAGCCACTAGGAGTCTGCCGATATGAAACTGATTTTATTAGAAAAAGTCTATAACCTCGGCGACTTGGGCGACACCGTCAACGTGCGCCCGGGCTATGGTAGAAATTACCTCTTGCCGCGTGGCAAAGCCGTGCCAGCCAACCCTGAAAACCTTCAAAAGTTTGAAGAGCGCCGGGAAGAGTTACAACGCCAGGCCGATGAGAAGAAAGCCGCGGCTCAAGCGCGTGCCGACGCGATCAATGCCGTTGGCCGAATTGAGTTCAAAGTGGCGGTCAGCCCAGAAGGTCGTCTGTATGGTTCCATTAACCCGCACGAGGTGGCTGAGCGCTTGACTGAGTTGGGTGTGCCTGTCGAGAAGGTGGAAGTGGACATGCCGGAAGGGCCTGTGCGCGAGCCGGGCGAATTCCAAGCCAACTTGATCTTGCACGCTGATGTGCAGACGACTGTCTCTTTGGTGGTGATTGATGAAGACGGCGGTCAAGCACCTGTGGCTCCAGCCGATGAGGCCGAGGCAGAATCTTCTGACTGATCTTGGCGCCAATGGATCATTGCAAGATGGGTGCAGGGCGGTATACTGCACCCATCGATCCATGACATTCACACATAACATCAGCCCATCAGTGAAGTGGCCACAGCAAATATAGCAACCGTATCCAATGCCCGCACGCCGCCCCATTCGAACGAGGCGGAGCAGTCGGTGTTGGGTGCGTTGATGCTCTCGGCCAACGCCTGGGACAAAGTCGCCGATCAGGTCGATGAGAACGACTTCTACCGCGAGACCCATCGCCTCATTTTTCGCGCAATTTCTGAGTTGGCCCACGAAGGGCAACCCACCGATGCCATTACGGTCACCGAGTGGTTCTCTCGTCACGGCAAGCTTGATAAAGTCGACGCTGGCGCTTATGTGACCATGCTGGCCAATGAAACACCGGGGCCTGCCAACATTCTGGGCTATGCCCGAATCGTCCGTGAGAAATCCATCCTCAGGCAGCTGATTGATATTGGCGCACGGATCGCCGACGATGCCTTGGGCTCCACAGGGCAGACCAGTCAAGAGCTTCTAGAAGCAGCTGAAAAGCAAATCTATGCCATCGCCGACCAGGGTGCGCACCGCAGTTCAACCTATGTGGCCATTCAGCAAGTGATGGCGCAAACCATGGATTTGCTCAATGAGCTGCAAGAGAGCGACGGTGACATCACGGGTGTGCCCACGGGTTTTGCGGAGCTGGATGCCCGCACAGCGGGTCTTCAGCCCACCGACCTCATTATTGTGGCGGCGCGCCCATCCATGGGTAAGACCACCTTCGCCATGAACATCGCCGAGCGCGCCGCCATTCGCTACAAAGTACCCGTGGCGGTCTTCTCAATGGAGATGTCCGATACCCAGTTGGTGCTTCGCCTGTTCTCCTCGTTGGGCCAAATTGCCCAAGACAAGCTGCGGACGGGCAATCTAGACAATCATGATTGGGTCAATCTGCGGTCTGCCATGAGCATGCTCAAAGGCGCCCAAATGTTTATCGATCAAACCCCATCGTTGTCGCCTACCGAGCTTCGCGCGCGCGCCCGTCGCATGAAGCGCGAGCACAACATTGGTTTGATCGTGATTGACTACTTGCAGCTCATGAAAGTCACGGGAACCTCTGAGAATAGAACCAATGAAATCAGTGAGATATCAAGAAGTCTTAAAGCGATTGCTAAAGAGCTTCAGGTCCCCGTGGTGGCGCTGTCCCAGCTCAATCGCGCCCTCGAGCAACGCCCTGACAAGCGCCCGAAAATGGCCGATCTTCGCGAGTCTGGCGCCATCGAGCAGGATGCCGATTTGATTTTGTTTATTTATCGGGATGAGGTGTACAACGAAGACTCCCCAGACAAAGGCAAGGCAGAGATCATCATCGGTAAGCACCGAAATGGGGCCACCGGCCACTTCCCGTTGAGTTTTCAGGGCGAATTCTTGCGTTTTAGGGATTTCACGCCCGACTTTCACGGCTTAGATGATTAGCCCAACCCCCTGCGCTCTGATCCGCTGTGCCCCGTAATACTCAAGTCACCATTGATCCTGAGGCGATTCGACACAACTTAGGCCAAGTCAAGGCTTGGGCGCCTGATGCCAAGGTCATGGCCGTGGTTAAGGCCGATGCTTATGGGCACCGGCTCGATCTGTGCGTGCCAGCGCTCAAACAGGCCGACCTATTGGCCGTGGCCACTTTAGAAGAAGCGCGAGCGATTCGCCGGCTTGGCATTGACCAAGGCATTGTGTTGCTTGAGGGGGTCTCACATTTCAGTGACTTGGCGATGGTGGAAGAGTTGGGCTTGGAGCTCGTGGTCCACCACACCTCTCAGATCGACGCTCTCGAGCAGTTCGGTCGTTCGCCGACTCACCGCATTTGGATCAAGCTCAATACGGGCATGAACCGCTTAGGCCTCAAGCCGGCTGATGCGCGCGCCAGTCACCAAAGATTGTCGGCGCTTGTCGGTGTAGAGGACATTCATTGGATGTCTCATTTCGCCAGTTCAGAATCTGATCCCCAACAGACAAAAGCACAGATGCAGCTTTTTGATGCCGCGGTGGCTGGGTTGGGTGGGGCAGAGTGTCTGGCCAATTCAGCCGCCATCATTCAGTCACCAGAAACCCATAGAGCCTGGGTGAGGGCGGGTGTCGTCTTATATGGCATCTCGCCTCTGGCCGGTCAAACAGGCGCCTCCCTTGGGTTGCGAGAGGCCATGCATGTCGAGGCGGAATTGATCGCGATCAACCAGGTGATGCCCGGTGAGCGCATTGGCTATGGCGGCCGTTTCATGGTCGATCAGCCCATGGTGATTGGTGTGGTCTCCATTGGTTATGGTGATGGTTACCCAAGGGCCATGCGCGATGGCGCGCCCGTCTTGGTCAAAGGTCAGAGAGCCTCGCTGGCTGGGCGGGTTTCGATGGACATGATCACGGTCAATCTCACTGAGGTCGATGACCCACAAATTGGTGATGCGGTGACGCTCTGGGGCCCCGGCCTTCCAGTGGAAGAGATCGCCCAGTGGGCAGACACCATCCCCTATGAGCTGGTGTGTCGCATGACCCGACGCGTACGCTACAATATTGCACCATGACCCAAAAGCTATACATCAAAACGCACGGTTGCCAAATGAACGAGTACGACTCGGAGAAGATGGCCGATGTGCTCAAGGCATCCCACGGACTCGAACTCACCGATGATCCGGCGTTGGCCGATGTCATCTTGATCAACACTTGCTCAATTCGGGAGAAGGCGCAAGAAAAGGTCTTTTCTCAGCTCGGGCGCTGGCGTCCGTTAAAAGAAAAGCGCCCCGAGGTGGTCATTGGCGTGGGCGGGTGTGTGGCGTCCCAAGAAGGCAAAGGACTCAGGTCACGTGCGCCGTTTGTTGATTTGGTGTTTGGTCCCCAGACCATTCACCGTCTGCCGCAGATGCTTGACCAAGTCAAAAGTGGCGGTGGGGCAGCTGTTGATGTGTCCTTCCCTGAAATAGAAAAGTTTGATCACCTGCCTCCAGCTGGCAAGCAAGGGGCCAGTGCCTTTGTGTCGGTGATGGAGGGTTGCAGTAAGTATTGTTCATTTTGTGTGGTGCCTTACACGCGGGGTGAAGAGGTCAGTCGTCCTTTGGATGATGTGATCGCTGAGGTGGCAGCGCTGGCTGAGCAAGGCGTGATAGAAATCAATCTTTTGGGACAAAACGTCAATGCCTATCAAGGCCCCATGCATGGGGGTGGGTACGCCGATTTGGCTTTGCTGATTCGGTACGTCGCCCACATTGATGGCATTGAGCGAATCCGGTTCACCACCTCGCACCCAGTGGAATTTTCGCCCAGCCTCATTGAGGCCTATAGAGACGTTCCCAAGCTGGCCAACTATTTGCATTTGCCGGTGCAGGCTGGATCGGATCGCATCTTGTCATTGATGAAACGCGGGCACACCGTACTCGAGTACAAACAAAAGATTCGTCAACTCAGAGCGGTTCGTCCAGACATTGCTCTGTCGTCTGATTTCATTATTGGTTTTCCGGGTGAAACAGAACACGACTTTGAACAAACCATGAGCTTGGTTAAAGAGCTCAATTTTGATCAAAGTTTTAGCTTTGTGTACTCGGCGAGACCGGGAACACCAGCGGCATCTTATCCTGACAATGTCTCACTCGATGAGAAAAAAGCGCGATTGCAGCGTCTGCAAGCGCAGATCAATGAGCAAGCCCGAGCGCTTTCTCAGTCCATGGTCGATAGCGTCCAGCGTGTGGTGGTTGAAGGCCCGAGCAAGAAAAACCCACGCGAGCTCGCAGGCCGGACAGAAAATAACCGAGTCGTTAACTTCCAAGGCCCCGAAGAGCTGATCGGCCGCATGGCCGATGTGGTGATTGTTGAGGCATTGGTCAATTCGTTGCGCGGACGTTGGGTGGACCCACAACAAAGTCAGGTGGCCTGATGGCAAAAGCCCAATCAGATGGTGTGCAGGTGGGTGGGCAGCCCACCATCACGTTCGCCTTAGAGCCCGTTGACAATGAGCGATTGGTCAATTTGTATGGGCAACTCGATGAGCACTTGCGGCTTATCGAAAAGCGCCTTGGTTTGGATATCGCTGCCCGCGGTGAACTGTTTCAGTTAACCGGTGACCAGACGGCCATTGATGCTGGAAAGCGTTTGATCGAGCGTTTGTATGATCAGACCCAATCGGAGGTGTTGACGCCTGCGAGTATCAATGTGGCGCTACAGGCCTCTGGTTTGGATGAGCCTGAATCGGGCCTGGGGGTGGGCATCAAGACCCGGCGGGGCATGATTCGGGGGCGGGGCCCCAACCAAAAACGTTATCTGCAAAACATTCAAGACTACGATGTCAATTTCGGCGTGGGCCCTGCCGGGACCGGCAAGACCTTTTTGGCGGTGGCGTGTGCGGTTGATGCGCTTGAGTCAGAACGTGTCCAGCGCATTGTGCTGGTCCGGCCAGCGGTTGAGGCGGGCGAGCGTTTGGGCTTTTTGCCAGGTGATCTGGCACAAAAGGTAGATCCTTACTTGCGCCCTCTCAATGATGCGCTGTTTGAAATGCTCGGTTTTGAGAAAGCCACTCGCTTGTCTGAGCGCAATGTCATTGAAGTGGCCCCATTGGCGTATATGCGGGGTCGGACATTGAACGATGCGTTTGTGATTCTAGATGAGGCGCAAAACACGACCTCTGAGCAAATGAAGATGTTCCTAACGCGCATTGGATTTGGTTCAAAGGCGGTCATCACCGGTGATTTGACGCAGATTGATTTGCCCTCCAATGTCTCATCGGGGTTGCGTGAAGCGGTCTCTTTGCTAAAAGATGTTGAGGGCATCAGCCAAACCTATTTTGATTCGCGAGACGTTGTTCGCCACCCTCTGGTTCGTAAAATCATCGAGGCCTATGAGCAAGCAAAATGATATCCTCCTCACTGAGGACGACGACCCCTTCAGTATTCAGTGGGCAACGGAGGGGGAGGCGTTGCCTGGCGAGAGTGATTTTAAAGGCTGGGTGGTGGCTGCCTTGGGCCCGCTCGAGCGAGTCCAGTCACTCGACCCTTCTATCCCTTGGATCAACATTCGCATTGTCGATGAGGCCGAATCGGCCACGCTAAACAGCCAGTGGCGCGGGAAAGATGGGCCCACCAATGTATTGAGCTTTCCAGCCGATGTCCCAGGTTTTTTGGGCGACGTCGTGCTGTGTGCACCGGTGGTGATTACAGAGGCTGCTGAACAAAACAAAGCGCCTCAAGACCATTGGGCGCATCTGACCGTCCATGGGGTGTTGCACTTAATGGGGTTTGATCACCAAAGCCCCAGCGAGGCTGAGATCATGGAAACACACGAGGTCCGGATTTTGCAGGCCTTGGGTATCAATCATCCGTATTTGGAACGATGAGGTAAGGTAAGACGATGAACGAAGAAGGAAGTGATGATCGATCGGGTTCTGGGGGCTGGTTGGAAAAAATCGGTCGTGCCTTTGGCAGTGATCCCAAAAGCCGTGAAGATCTGATTGAAGTCTTAGGTGCCGCCGCTGAGCAAGGTTTGATTGAAGCAGACACCCTGGCCATGCTCAAAGGGGCGTTGGGGGTGGATGAATTGCAAGTCCGCGATGTCATGGTGCCACGCTCACACATGGCGGTTTTAGCAAAATCCGCCACTTTGGCAGAGATGCTCCCGCAGATCATCGAATCTGGTCACTCACGCTTTCCTGTGGTGGGTGAGGATCGGGACGAAGTTGAGGGCATCTTGCTGGCCAAGGACCTGCTCCATTGGGTGACCAGTGATGAGGAGCCTGATTTGGCTCAGTTGCTGCGGCCTGCTGTCATCATTCCAGAGTCAAAGCGCTTGAATGTGTTGCTTCGAGAATTTCGTGTGAGCAAAAACCACATGGCCATTGTGGTCGATGAGTATGGCGGCGTATCCGGGCTGATCACCATCGAAGATGTCTTAGAAGAGATTGTCGGCGACATCGATGACGAGCATGATGTGGAAGCCATTGAAGACGTGCAAAAGCTTGATGATGGCGGTTTCCTCATTCAAGCATTGGCCACGATACAAGACATCAACGAAGCCTTAGAAACACAGTTCAGCGACGATGACTACGACACCATTGGTGGGCTCGTGGTGGCTGAGTTTGGGCGGGTGCCAGAGGTGGGGGAGGCCATCGAGATTGATGGTTGGAGCTTCACCGTCAAGGCCGCCGATGATCGGCGCCTGCACGCCATGGAAATGCGACACATTGTCTAAGCAGTTCCCAGCTTCGAGCTGGCTGGTCGGGCTTTTGATCTTGCTCAGCTTGGGCTTGCCCTTGGCCTCGGCGCACGCAAAAAAAGCCCACTTGGTCACTTATGGTTCAGGTGGGGAAGTGTGGGAATGGTTCGGGCACAACGCCATTTGGCTGCAAGACCCAGAACAGGGGTTGGATCATACCTTCAGTTTCGGCTACTTTGATATTGAGGCCTCTGGCTTCTATGGCCGTTTTTTGGCTGGAGAGATGCGATATTTTGGCTCATCGGTGCCGGTTGAGCGCGAGTTTCGGTTCTATCGCCAACTGGATCGCTCCATTCGCGTCCAAGAGCTCAACCTAACAGATGAGCAATTCGATCAGCTCGAGTTTTTGTTGACCAATGCGATCTATCCCTATCCTCGATACTATGACTATGATTACTACTGGGCCAATTGCTCGACTTGGTTGCGTGACTTATTAAACGAAACCACAGACGGCGCGCTCTCCGATGTGCTTCAGGCAAACCCTGCCGAGCAGACCTTTAGGCAGCATACAGCCGCTCAAACCAAGCACCATCCAGCCGCGCATCTGGGGCTGATGGTGTTGCTTGGTCCAAGTGCGGATCAGCCGATCAAGCAATGGGATGAGGCATTTTTGCCAGCTGCATTGGCCAATCAAGTGAGAGAAATTGTGTTGCCCCAAGGCCCTTTGGTGGTTTCTGATGCCATCATTTATGAGGCCAAATCAGAGCGGGTCGATAGCGTCTTGGTGGCGGGTCCTGGCGCTTTCGTGGCGTGGGGTTTTTTGCTGGCTGGCCTGGTGCTGATGCCAATGCTCAGCCGATCACGTGCCGCCTGGATCCCCACGGGCATGGCAATCTTGGCCCTTTCTTTAGCAGGCATTGTGATCATAGGGATGTCATTATTCACGGCGCACGAGGTCGTCCGAGGCAACCAATTGCTGATCGTATTGCACCCGCTTTGGTTGGGTCTGTTGCCGATTTGGCCCGTGATGTGGCGCCGTCTGGCGTGGGGGTTGTCTGCCCTAATATTTGGTTTGGGGTCGATGCTTTGGTTCAGTGGTCTGTGGGCCGCACAAGATGGGCGCGTTCTATGGCTTTTGGTGCCTTTGGTGTTGGCTTTATTTTGGGTCAATCATCGAGTCTTATGGTCCGATCAAAGCGGGGTGCGCGATCGGGCTGATGGGTGATGATGAGCGCGGTTTTATCCGCCAACCACGCATCCAAGGTTTGATTGAGGGCATCGTTGGTTGATGCATCAAGCCCTGTGTTGGGCTCATCAAGGATCACCAATTCAGGGTCAATCAACATCAAACGCGCCAAGGCCAGCCGCCTGGCTTCACCACCCGATAGGTTGCTCGCATTCTCATCAATCCAAGTCTCTAATCCAAGTTCTTGCGCATCGTACCAACCCCTCAGGCCGGCCTTTTGCAAAACTGAGATCAGCGCTTCATTGGATGCCGATGGCACAGCAATCCGCAGATTGTTGGCCAGCGTATCGGAAAACAACTTCGGGTCTTGGGCAAGATACCCCACCGTCGGGCAATGCTTCGATAACCCATCGGTATTTGCGCTGGGCGCCAAACAATCAATCGAGCCTTTGGTTGGGGACAGTTCCCCCATCAACAAATAAGCGAGGGTTGTTTTGCCGCAACCACTGGGGCCAATCAAGGCCACTTTTTCTGTCGGGGCGATGACCAAATGGATGTCTCTTAAGACATCGATTGGGTGGCCTGGATAATGAAAGGTGAGGTCGGTCACAACCCATTGTGCGCCCCGGGCGGTGGCGCTTGGCCGCCTGTGTGGGGAGACCTCAGTTGCCATGCTTGCCTCTGAATGTTGAGTGGCTGTTGGCCATGGCGAGACCATGGGTTTGACCCGTGCCCATGCCTGCCGGCTCTCAGAGAGCTTTCGCCAAGCGCTCGGAATCACTTGCCAGGCCTCGCTCACACCAATGATCAACAAGGCCACCAAACCAAGCCACGGACCATCGATTTGTCCTTGTTCGTGGAAGCCCACACCAATGGCCAACGTCAGCATTAAGACAAGGCCACCAACTAGGATGGAAAGACTGGTGCCGAGTGCATCCCAATGCTGAGTCTTCGTCTGCTGGCGAATCAAGTCGTCTGATAGCTGGCCAATCTCTGTGACGCGCTGGCCCACTTGGTCTGTGGCCAACACGTTCTCCAAGCCATCAAAGGTATCAACCAACCGCTCTTTTAACCTTGCCGAGATCAAGACACTGCTATTGGAGGCATTGGCACCCCGCCAAGCCACCCCAATGGCCATCATCGGTTGGACCAATGCGGTGCCCACGATGAGTGGCCAGGCCAGGAGAGGATCAATGACCCAGGCGATTAAACCACCGCCCAATAAGGTCAGTGCGATGGCCCCCGTGCTGGGGCCAGCCACACCCAAAAAGACGTGGTCGAGTTGGGCGATATCTTGTGTGAATCGACCCAGTGCATCCCCTCGATTGAGCGCCCGTTGCTGACTGATGGGGCGCAAGGCCAGTTGCCCAAACAACTGCGTTCTAAGATCGGACAAGATTCTAAAAGTCGCTTCATGAGTGACCAAGCGTTCTGTATAACGTGAGGCGGTGCGGACAATGGCGGCCAAACGAATGCCAGCCCCGGGCGTGAAGATATCGAGCCCCAGCAGGAGACCCAAACCAGCCAAAGCGCTGGCTGTGATGAACCATCCAGAAAGCGCCAAAAGCACCACGCCGGCTGCGAGACTCAGCACAATCAATAAAAGTCCAGCAAGCAGCCAGTGCCAACGGCGCCGGATCAGGGCACGGAACGGGTGTTTGTCCGTCAGCGCCCTCACATCCGCACCACTCGCTGGTTTTTGATGCGCCAACACACATCGCACCAATCACGTGCCAATGGGCTGTGGCTGGCGGCGACGATGGTCATGCCAGTGCGCTTTGCCATGCCCTTTAGGTCAGACCAAAGTTGGGTTTCTGTTGGTTGATCCAATCCGGTGGTGGGTTCATCGAGCAGCAACAAAGGCTTGGGTGTGATCAATAGGCGCGCCAGACAAAGCCTCTGAATTTGGCCACGAGACAGCCCCATGCCTTCTGGACCCAGCATCAGATCTAGCCCATTGACTCGTTGGCTGAGCCAGACACCCAGTCCGGCTTGCTGCAGTGCTGTCTGGAGCGTTTGGTCATCGTTTGGTCCATCTAGGCACAGGTTGTCTCGGACTGTCCCAGAGATCAATTGAGGGCGTTGCCCAAGCCATGCGCGTAGGTTGTGAAGCTCTGCTCTGGTGAGGGTGGCGACATCGATGCCACTAAACCCAATCTTTCCCGACGAGGGGTCAGAGAACCCAGCGATGTGATTCAAAAGCGTGGTTTTGCCCGCACCACTGGGCCCTTCAATGAGATGACACAGGCCAGCTTCAAGTGTCATGTTGACCTGTTCGATCAAGACACGATTCTGGCCAACGGTGAGGCTCACGTTCTCTAGGGTGACATTCAGGCCCTTTGGTTTTTCGGTGGCCAAGGTGCCTTCGGCCGTGGTGGGTTCAAGGCGTGCTGAGGGCTCTTTTTGAAGCGACATGAGCGCGCTGGCCGCCGCGAGTGCATTGGCTCGATCATGCCAGAATTGCCCGAGACTTCTCAGCGGGTTATAGAACTCAGGCGCCAACAGCAACATAAACAGCCCAGTTTTGAGCGTCATTTGGTCACTGGGCCCCACTCGGATAAAGCCCAAAAGTGAAAAGCCAATATAGATCGCCATCACCGCAATGGCCAGCGCACTGAAAAACTCAAGGACAGCAGACGACAAAAAAGCCACGCGCAAGACCCGCATGGTTCGTTGCCGGAATGATTCGTTGTAGGTTCGGAGTTTTTCTTGCTCGCGATGGGTGGCGCCAAAGCGGGTGAGGGTGGCCAGACCACTGATGCGGTCATAGAACAACCCACCCAGACGATCGAGTGCATGCTGTTGCTCAAGGCTCAATTGCGAAGCGCCCATGCCGATCAGCGCCATAAATAGCGGGATGAAAGGCGCACTCAGCACCAACACAAGGCCAGCCAACCAGTTGGTGCTGGCGATGGCCAGGGCCAGCATCAATGGCAGGACCATCACGGTGATCAACTGCGGCTGGTACTTGGCGTAATAAGCATCCAATGCATCCACACGCTCGAGTATCGATTGCGATAATCCCGCCGATGATTGCTTCATCCTGAGCAATGGACCAGCGCTCAAGGCCACATCAACGAGTTGGCGTCTGAGTGAGGTGCGAAGGAGTGAGGAGGCTTTGGCACCCATGATACCTCTCAAGCCTGTGACCGCCGCGCGGGCCAGCCAAGCCAGACCCAATCCAACAAACCAAGCGGTGGTCTCATTTAGGTGCGCTTGTTGGATGACAACGGCGTCTAGCAAGCTCGCCAGGCACCAGGCTTGGGCCAACACCGTCAGCCCTTCAATAAAAGCCAAAATGGCAGCGACCGGACGCAACCAAGGGGGCGCTTGGTGCTTCAGCCAGTCTTTGCACTCACCGGGTGAGGGGGCTTGGGGGTCAGTGTCCAGCGTACCCCGCTCCAGACTTCACCTTGCCGCGGAAGACCCAATAGGTCCATGCGGTATACCCGAGAATGACTGGAATCAAAAACAACACGCCAATCAATAGGAACAATTGTGAGCCAGAATCCGAGGCGGCATCCCAGAAGGTGTGATCGGGCGGCACGGCATACGGCCATTGGGTGATTAACAAGCCCAAATAGAACTGCGCAAACAAAATGAGCGAGCCGATGAAAGGTGCGGCCTCAGCTCGATGTTTGAGGGCGCGAAATATCCACGCTGCTGTTAACACCGTTAAGAATGGAAACACCCAAATCCAGCTGATTTCAGAGAACCAGCGCTCGGCCACGCGCTCACTGGCCAAGGGTGTCCAGAGACTCACAATCACGAAAAAGGCCATGACAGCCAAAAGGACCCGCGGGGCGATCCGATGGGCCCAAGTCTGTGTCGCCCCTTCTGTTTTCAAGATGGTCCAAGTCACACCCAGTAGGGCGTATCCAGCCACCACACCCAAACCAGTCATCACGGTAAAGGGTGTGAGCCAATCAAAGGCACCACCGACGTAGCGGAAATCCACCACATTGAACCCTTGGATATAGGCTCCAACCACAGCGCCTTGGGCAAAAGAGGCCACCGTAGACCCCCAGAAAAAAGACCGATCCCACCAATGCTTTGCGCGCTTTGCCTTGAACCGAAATTCAAACGCAATCCCTCGGAAAATCAGCCCAGCCAAGAGCAAGAACACGCCAATGTAGAGCGCGGGCAAAAAGACCGCATAGATCAACGGGAAGGCAGCCAGTAATCCCGCCCCACCCAGAATCAGCCAGGTCTCGTTGCCGTCCCACACAGGCGCCACCGAATTCATCATCTCATCGCGGGCTTCATCGCTGGGCGCGAATGGAAACAAGATCCCAACACCCAAATCAAACCCGTCCATCAAGACGTACATAAAAACGCCCAGGCCGATGATGCCGACCCAGACCAATGTGAGATCAATTAATTCCATGGCCGGTTCCTAAGTCTCGGGTTGCGGGTCGTGGCTGACAGCCGACCACGGGCGCTTCGGACGGGCGATCGAATCGCTGGCCTCGGTCTCCAGTGGCTCAGGGCCTTTGGCAATCACGATTCGAAGATAGTGCAGGCCAGCCGTAAAGACCACCGCATAAATGGCGATGTAGCCCAGCAAGGTCGACAAGGCCATGGGCCAAGTTAAAGAAGGTGTCACCCCCTCACTGGCCCTGAGTAGGCCATGGATGATCCAAGGCTGACGGCCTATCTCTGTCACAAACCAACCCGCCAGCACCGCAACAAATGGCAGAGGGATCATCCAAGACAGGACACGTAACACTTTGGGTGAGTCGTACAGGCGACCGCGCCACAGGAGAAACGCACTGAGTAAGGAGATGGCGATAAACAGCATCCCTAAGCCAACCATGACCCGGAAGCTCCAAAAGACAGGGCCCACGGGTGGTCGGTCGGCTGCTGGAACCTCAAGTAAGCCTGGGACTTCCCCATCCAAACTGTGGGTGAGGATCAAGCTGCCGAGATAGGGAATGGCAACTTCAAAATGGTTGGTCTCATTGGCCGCATCGGGGATGGCAAACAAGACCAGTGGCGCCCCTTTTTTCGTTTCCCAATGGCCTTCCATGGCCGCCACTTTCATGGGTTGGTTTTTCAATGTATTGAGCCCATGCAGGTCGCCCACAAACAGCTGTAAGGGAGTGGTAATGGCCAACAAAATGACGCACATCTTGAGTGCTTTTTTGCTGGTTTGAGGGTGGCGTCCTTTCAGCAGGTAATAAGCACTCACCCCCGCAACCACAAAGCCGCCTGTGATGAATGAGGCCAAACCCATGTGCGCAAATCGATAGGGGAGAGAGGAGTTGAAAATGGCTTCGGTCCACGAGGTCATATGGATCATGCCATCTCTTAGCTCCACACCGGCTGGTGTTTGCATCCAGCTGTTGGCTGAAAGAATCCAGAACGATGAAATGAAGGTGCCGATGGCCACCATGCAGGCGGCGAATAAATGAATGCCCGGTGGGACCTTGGATCGACCAAACAGCAACACGCCCAAGAAGGTGGCTTCCAAAAAGAATGCAGTGACCACCTCATAACTCAGAATTGGGCCGAGGAAGTTACTGGCTGTGTATGAAAATGCGCTCCAGTTGGTGCCAAACTGAAACGCCATGACGATGCCTGAGACCACGCCCATGCCAAAGACAATCGCAAAGATCTTGATCCAAAATTGCGAGAGTCGCGCATAGACTGGATTTTGGGTCTTGTAGAAAATGCCCTCCAAGACCGCAATATAGGACGCCAAGCCAATGGTGAATACCGGGAAAATGGCATGGAATGACACCACAAAAGCAAACTGAATGCGGGAGAGTAGCAGTGGGTCCAGTTCCATGTCTCAATCCTCAATAGGTTAAGTGAACA
>JAGYMV010000089.1 GCA_018400355.1 Wenzhouxiangella sp. | reverse complement strand
TGATATTCCAGTGGACAATGTCTATGCCTCTCCGCTGACACTGGCAGACATTTGGAAGCGCTACGACATGGCTCAATTGGTGGTGGTTTCGCCCGATGTGGGCGGTGTGGTCCGCGCCCGGGCCATTGCAAAACGACTGGATGCCGAATTGGCCATTATTGATAAGCGCCGCCCGAGGGCCAATGAATCGACGGTCATGAATTTGATCGGTGATGTCGAAGGCAAAACCTGTGTGCTGGTGGATGACATGGTTGATACGGCAGGCACATTGTGTGCGGGAGCCAACGCGCTCAAGGAAAAGGGGGCTGAGCGCGTGGTGGCTTACTGTGTTCACCCCATCTTGTCGGGCCGCGCCATCGAAAACATCGAACACTCAGCCCTCGATGAGATTGTGGTGACAGACACCATTCCATTGAGTGAGGCAGCCAAGGCCTGTGGGCGAATTCGTCAGTTGTCGGTGGCTCAAATGCTCGCAGAGACCATTCGTCGGATGTCCGAGGGTGAGTCTGTGAGTTCTTTGTACGTCGACTAGCCCAGGCCTCTCATCCCACACCCCGGTCTTCTGCCGTCGCTTCAAACACCGAGGGGCGTTGGACTGAGCCTTAGCTGTATCCCACCCAAACCCCGATCATTAGAGCCAGTGACCCAGCGATCAATAACTTAATGATCAAGGGGAAGATGAATCGAAACCACCGGTCATACGGGATGCCGGCCAAGCCAATGATGCCCATTAAGACGGGGTTTGTGGGGACGATCATGTTCATGAAGCCATCACCGAACTGAAAGGCGAGCACGGCCACTTGCCGGCTCACGCCCACCAAATCGCCGATGGGCGCCATCAAAGGCATGGTGACAAAGGCTTGCCCACTGCCCGAGGGAATGAAGAAGTTCAGAAGGCTTTGTATGCCGAGCATGCCCACGGCGGAAAGTTCTGCTGGCAGGGCGGATAAGGGCGCGGCAAACGCATAGACGATGGTGTCAAGGACCTGGCCATCTTCGAGCAACAAGGCAATCGATCGAGCAAAGCCGATCAAGAGGGCGGTACTGGCCAGCTCCGCGGCCCCTTTAGAAAATTGCTTGGCCGTGTCGTCTAATCCGAGGCCACCAATGAGGCCCGCCACAATGGCCAGGCCAATAAAGACAGCGCCCAATTCAACCAAGTACCAACCGTGTCCCATGATCCCGAACACCAAAAGCACCAAGGCCAGCACGGTGGCGGCCAACACGCCAACCCGACGTCGTGTCAGCAAAACAGTCGGCGCGGGTGGGGGAGGTTGAGCCTCGGGGACATCAAACACCAGACTTCTGCTTGGATCCACTTGGACTCGGCGGGCATATTGCCAGACGTGATGAAAGCCAATGGCAAAAAAAGGCAGCCACAGCATCAAACGAAAGCCCATGCCAGAGCCTGGTGGCAACTCGGCCACTTCTTGGGCAATGAGTAGCGTGAACGGATTGATCAACGCCACGCCATAGCCAATGCCATAGCCCACCACCATGATGCCAATGGCGGCCACGGCATCCATTCGCATGGCGACACACAAAGCAATCAATATGGCGGCAAATGGGATGTATTCTTCGGCCATACCAAGCGTGGCTGACGCGACACCAAAACTCAGCATGCCGATGCCAATCAGCCAGCGGGGTTTGTCTCCGAAACGTTCAATCACTTTGCCAAGAAAAGCATCGATCGCGCCGGTGTGTCTGACAACCGCCAGCGCGCCCCCGATGATCAGTACAAAAAAGATGATCCCTTGGGCATCGGCCATGGCCCGAGGCACCACCGTCAGCAGAGCCCAAGGGGAGAGGTTCTCGGTTTGTTCTAGGGCCTCATAGGTGCCAGAGACCACGATCTGGCGCCCCGCTTCGTTGAGGGTGCGCTCAAAGGTCCCCGCAGGCACCACCCAAGTCAAGCCCCACGCCACAACCATCATGGCGAAGAGCAAGACGAGGGTGTGAGGGACCCTGATCAAGTCATTGCTCAGGCAGCGACTTGGGCGCTGGGTGAGGGTCCCTCACCAGCAATTTGGCGCAACACATAGTGCAAGATGCCACCATGCTGGTAATACTCAACCTCTTTGGGGGTATCGAGTCGAACGCGCGCTTCAAACACGGTTTGGTGCCCATTGGCCCCCGTGGCAGTGACCTTAACGGTTTTGGCCAAGCCATTGTCGAGGCCCTCAATATCAAACACTTCGGTGCCATCGAGGCCCAAGGACTCAGGGCTTTGACCCGGCATAAAGTTCAAAGGCAAAACGCCCATGCCCACCAGATTGGAGCGGTGAATGCGCTCAAAGCTTTCAGTGATCACAGCTTTAATGCCGAGCAAGCGCGTGCCCTTAGCGGCCCAATCTCTAGACGAGCCTGAACCATACTCCTTGCCAGCCAAAACAATGAGGGGCGTGTCGTCGGCTTGGTAGCGAACGGCGGCGTCATAAATGGACATCACCTCATCATTGGGGAAGTAGGTGGTCACACCGCCCTCAGTGCCTGGCGCGATTTGGTTTCTGATGCGCACATTGGCAAATGTGCCGCGCATCATGACTTGGTGGTTGCCTCGGCGTGAGCCATAGGAGTTGAAGTCGGTTGGCGAGACACCGTTTTCTTGCAGGTAGCGTCCAGCAGGAGAGTCCTTGGCAATGGACCCGGCCGGTGAGATGTGATCGGTGGTCACCGAGTCGCCCAGCTTGGCCAATACGCGCGCACCTTTGATGTCGCTGATGGTCGGTAAGGTCATGTCCATGCCCTCAAAATAGGGTGGGTTCTGGACATAGGTCGAGTCGTCTTTCCAGTCGAACATCTCCCCTGTGGGGGTGTCCATGCTCTTCCAGCGATCATCGCCTTCAAAGACACTGGCGTAGTTTTGTCTAAACATCTGGGAGGACACGTTCTCTTCAATGAATTTTTGAAGCTCAATCGGGTCTGGCCAAATGTCTTTCAGATAGACGGGGTTGCCATCGGGGTCATGGCCAAGTGGGTCATTGACAATGTCTGCATCCATGCGCCCAGCAATCGCGTAAGCCACGACCAAAGGTGGCGAGGCCAGATAGTTCATCTTCACTTCTGGATGGATTCTGCCCTCAAAGTTGCGGTTACCCGACAAAACAGAGACGGCAATTAAGTCATTGTCATGCACCGCCTCTTGAATCACTTCTGGGAGAGGGCCTGAGTTGCCAATGCAGGTGGTGCAACCATAGCCCACGGTGTAAAAGCCCAAGCCTTCTAGATCATCCAACAAACCGGCCGAGCTCAGATAGTCGGTGACCACTTTTGAGCCCGGTGCCAGCGAGGTTTTGACCCACGGCTTGACGTTTAGCCCTTTTTGTAGGGCATTGCGGGCCAGCAAGCCGGCACCCAGCATCACGGCCGGATTGCTTGTGTTGGTGCACGAGGTGATCGCAGCAATCACAATGGCCCCATCCACCAAATCAAAGGTGTGGTCTTGGTAGGTGACCGTGGCCTGGCCTTCTGAATTTTTCCGCTCAGCAATCAAAGCTTGTGCGTGGCGCTTGTACTCGTCTGCCGCTTCGGTCAGTAGCACGCGGTCTTGAGGGCGTTTGGGCCCGGCGAGGCTCGGCACCACATCGCCCAGATCCAGTTCAATGATGTTAGTGTAGATCGGATCTGGATCCCCATCGTTTCGCCACAGGCCCTGCGCTTTGGCGTACGCCTCGACCAATTCCACACGCGTATCTTCACGCCCTGACAACTTGAGGTAACGAATGGTTTCGGCGTCAATGGGGAAGATGGCGCAGGTTGAACCGAACTCTGGAGACATGTTGCCAATGGTGGCGCGATCGGCCAGCGGCAACTTGCTTAAACCGTCGCCAAAAAACTCCACAAATTTACCCACCACGCCTTGGTCTCTCAGGATCTCGGTGATGGTGAGCACCAGATCCGTTGCGGTGGTGCCTTCCGGGAGTTTGCCCTTTAATTTAAAGCCAATCACTTGGGGCACCAACATGGAGATGGGCTGACCGAGCATGGCGGCTTCTGCTTCGATGCCACCCACACCCCAGCCAAGAATGCCAAGACCATTGATCATGGTGGTGTGCGAATCCGTTCCGACCACAGTGTCTGGCCAGGCCATCAAGGTGCCCTCATCGCCGACCTTTTTGATTTCACCAAACACCACCCGTGAGAGGTGCTCGAGGTTGACTTGGTGGACAATGCCTGTGTTCGGTGGGACCACCTTGAAGTTATCAAACGCACCTTGTCCCCATCGCAAAAAAGCGTAACGTTCTTTGTTGCGCTCGAACTCGATTCGGTTGTTCAGATCCAGCG
>JAGYMV010000088.1 GCA_018400355.1 Wenzhouxiangella sp. | reverse complement strand
GCGCCACCATCGTCTGGTTGGCCGATCCAATGCGCGGGTCAACGGATTCTGAGACACTCAAGCAAGCGCGATTGATCACACGCACCTTGATCGATCACCAATTGGGCGGTCGCCCGCTCAGAACAAGAGAAATGATGAGGGCTTTGAGATGAGCAACCTTAAATTGGGCGTCAACATTGATCACGTGGCCACCATTCGCCAGGCGCGTGGGACCACTTATCCCTCCATCGTTGAGGCCGCCCGTCTGGCTGAGGCGGGTGGGGCGGATTTGATCACCATTCACCTGCGGGAAGACCGTCGCCACATCCAAGACCAAGACGTGTGGGATTTGGCGCAATCTTTAACCACCCGAATGAACCTAGAGATGGCCATTTCCGATGAGATGATCGATTTGGCCACCCGCATCCAACCGGCGGATGTGTGTTTGGTGCCTGAAAAGCGCGCTGAGCTCACCACAGAGGGTGGATTGGATGTGCAGACAGGGTTTGCGCGGGTGTGCTCGGCGTGCGAGCGTCTGACGCAGGCCGGAAGTCGCGTGAGTCTTTTTATTGATCCCGATGTTGATCAGATCCAAGCGGCGAGCAAGGCTGGTGCGCCTGTGATTGAGTTGCACACGGGTGACTATGCCAATGCCGAGGGCGTGGCGAGAAGCCATGCATTGAGCCGCATTGAGTCGGCTGCTGAGTATGCTCAGCAGTTGGGGCTGCAGGTCAATGCGGGCCATGGTTTGACCCTAGACAATGTCGGGCCAATCGCAACAATTCCTGGCATGTGCGAACTAAACATTGGCCATGCGATCATCGCACGGGCGGTGTTTGTGGGTCTAAAAGAGGCGGTCTCAGAAATGCGCCAAGCCATGTTTCAGGCGCTTTCTTAATCCTCAAGCTCGGGCTCAAGCGCGCGCAGTTGCACTTTGCGTATGCGTTTGTCGGCCAAGTCGACAATGGTCATGCGGTAGTTGCCGATGGTCAAGCACGTCCTGCCCTCGGGTAAAGACTCTAAGTGTTCTAAGATCAAGCCATTGAGGGTTTTGGCCTCAGTGGTGGGCAATTCAAAATTCAGTCGGCGATTGAGCATGCGCAAGGACGCGCTGCCATCAATCAGATAACTGCCATCCTCGTGTTTTCTGATTTTTCGTTGGGGCACCACGCCTTCTGTGGTGTACTCGCCCACAATCTCTTCTAAGATGTCATCAAGTGTCACCAGGCCTTGGATGTCTCCGTACTCATCCACGACCATGCCCAAGCGCCGTTCGCGACTTTGGAACTCCAACAATTGCTGGGTCAGCGTGGTGCCTTCTGGGATGTAGTAGGGCGAGCGGGTGGCTTTCAACAGGCTGTCTTTGTCCAACAGGCCCTTGGACAGTCTCGGCAAGACCGAGCGCACATGCAACAAACCCAGCATGTTTTCCAGATCACCTTCCCAAACGGGCAGACGCGTGTGCACGGTCTGTGACAAGCGGTCAATGGTCTCTTCCCAAGGTTCGGCCAAATCAATGCCAACAATGTCTTGTCGGGGCACCATCACATCATCAATCGAGCCGTGCTCGAGATCGAGAATGTTGAGCAACATTTGCTGATGATCTGAAGAGATGTGCCGCGCGCTTTCTTGTAAGACCACGCGGAGCTCTTCTCGACTGAGGGCCTCGTGTTGGGTGTTGGTTGATTTCACACCAAACGGCCGCAAAAAAAGTGAAGCGACCAAGTTGATCAACCAGACCAATGGGTAGAGAAGTTTCAACAGCGGCGCCAAAATCAAACTGGCTGGGTAAGCAATCCGTTGAGGGTGCATGGCAGCCAATGTCTTGGGCATCAACTCAGCAAAAATCAGCACAACGAACGTCAGCACCAGCGTTGAGACCCACACCCCCGATTCGCCCAAAAGTCGCAGCGCGATCACTGTGGCAATGGAGGCTGCCATGATGTTGACCAAATTGTTGCCCAGCAAAATCAAGCCAAACATTCGGTCGGGCTTGGCCAATAGTGCTTGCGCCAACTTCGCGCCTCGGTGCCCACCTTTGACGTGGTGTCTGAGGCGGTAACGGTTCAGCGCCACCAAGCCCGTCTCAGAGCTGGAGAAAAATGCCGACAAGATGATCAAGACGACCAAAAACCCAAACAGGGTCGATAAGGGGATTTCGGTCATGGACTAGAAAGTGGCGACTTGCCAAGTTGTGCTCATGGGCTTGAGTATAATCAAGTTTGACCAACAAACAAAAGCAAAAATCATGTTTGACCAGCTCAGCCAGCGCTTATCGCAATCTCTAGACCGCCTCAGAAGCGGTGGACGCCTCACTGAGGCCAATATCCAAGAGACTTTGAGAGAGGTGCGCATTGCCCTGCTAGAGGCCGATGTGGCCCTACCGGTGGTCCGTCAGTTCATCGAACAGACCAAAGCGCGAGCGGTCGGGCAGGAGGTGTTGGGCGCACTCAAGCCTGGCCAGGCCATGGTCAAAGTGGTGCATGAAGAGCTTCAACGGGCACTCGGGCAAGCCCAGGTGCCGCTCAACCTGGCCCAACAGGCCCCCGTGGTCATTTTGCTCGCCGGTTTGCAAGGCGCGGGTAAAACCACTACCGCCGGCAAGCTGGCCCAATGGTTGGGTGAGCGAGAGAAAAAGAAGGTCATGCTCGCCAGTTGCGACCGCTATCGCCCAGCCGCCATTGACCAGCTCGAGACCTTGGCCGGCCAAGTCGGTTGCGGGTTTTATCGTGCCAGCCACAGCGATGATGCGGTGGCCATGGCCAGAGAGGCCTTCGAGCACGCCAAAACACAATTTAGCGATGTCTTGATTGTGGATACCGCCGGTCGACTGGCCGTCGACGAGGCGATGATGGCTGAGATCCGAGCGATCCACGCAGCCATTGATCCGGCAGAGGTTTTATTCGTGGTCGACGCGATGACCGGTCAGGATGCCGCCAATACCGCTCAAGCCTTCAATGAGGCCCTGCCTTTGTCGGGTGTGGTGTTAACCAAAACCGATGGCGATGCGCGGGGTGGGGCGGCCTTATCGGTGGCCACGATTACTGGGGCGCCCATTAAGTTTTTGGGGATAGGCGAAAAACTCGATGGGCTGGAGGCTTTCCACCCAGACCGATTGGCCTCTCGCATCCTGGGGATGGGTGATGTGTTGAGTCTGGTGGAGGAAGTCGAGCGGAAAGTCGATCAGAAAAAAGCCAAGCAATTGGCCACCAAAACCGGCAAAGGGGCCAAGCGATTTGGTCTCGATGACATGAAAGAGCAGTTACAACAAATGGAATCCTTGGGTGGGATGGGCGCCATGCTGGACAAATTGCCCGGCATGGGACAAATCCCAGAGGCGGCCAAAGCACAGCTCAATGACCGTCAAAATAAACGAATGATTGCCATCATCAATTCCATGACCCCCAAAGAGCGGCGCTACCCAGACATCATCAACGGCTCGAGAAAACGTCGCATTGCCAATGGTTCTGGGGCAGACATCCAGATGGTGAATCGCCTCCTCAAGCAGCACCGTCAGATGCAAAAAATGATGAAAAAGGCGGGCAGCAAGGTGGCCATGGCCAAACTCATGAAGCGTTTGCCAGGGGGTGGGCTCACGGGTGGTGGTGGTCCGTTTGGGGCTTAATGGCAAAAAAGCTTTATTTGGTTGCGTTTTTTCGGTAAAATGGCGTGTTTCGTGTCGCCAGCACTTCAAGGTGCCTGGTCTCATTTGAAGATGGAGCAATTGGATGGTCAAGATTCGTTTAAGCCGTGGTGGTGCTAAAAAGCAGCCGTATTACCACATCGTTGTCACTGACAGCCGTTCGCGTCGCGATGGCCGCAACATTGAGCGGGTGGGTTTCTTTAACCCAGTGGCTCGCGGTCAAGAAGAGCGTTTGCGCGTCAACACAGCCCGCGTGGACCACTGGGTCAACCAAGGCGCGCAGCTGTCTGAGCGTGTTCAACACCTCATCGGTGAGGCGCGTAAGGCCGCTCAAGCAGCAGCCTAATGAACCCTGACCCCGCTGAGAATTCGGTCGTTGTCGGCCGCTTTCTTGGCCCCTGGGGTGTCAAGGGTTGGCTTCAGATCTATTCCTACACCGTTCCCCGTGAGGGAATCTTCGATTATGCCGAATGGCTGATCGACGGGGCTTCAGAGCCCATCCCCCGTCCCGAGTACAAAATTTCAGGTAAGCGTTTGGTGGTCAAGCTGCCGGGTGTTGATGCGCCCGAAACCGCCGCCTCCTGGACCGATAAAGACATCCAAGTGTCTCGAGACCAATTGCCCCCTCTGCCGGCAGGCGAGTATTACTGGCATGACTTGGTGGGC
>JAGYMV010000087.1 GCA_018400355.1 Wenzhouxiangella sp. | reverse complement strand
TGGAAGGCAACCCATTGACTGACGTCACTCGCCTTGAGTCGGTGTCTTTTGTGATGCGCGACGGCGAGGTGTTTCACGCCCCGAATAACCGCTGAGTTCTAGATAGCCTCGGCCCACTTGGGTCGAGGCATTCTCACCATCGATCTGACTTTTGTCCGCATCAAAGACATTGATCGCTCCTTCCCAGTAAGCCACCGATTTTGTCCAGCGCTGGTCTTCAAACAATGGCCGAGTGATCAGGGATAAGCCATGTTCTGGCACCGCCAGTTGCCAATGCGTTGGCCACGCGACATCCAAAGAGTCTGTCCAGCGTTTCAAGGGTTCAACCCTAAAATCCGTGTGGCTGAGTGAATGGGTGGTGCCATCGGGTTCAACCAACACACCAGCAGAAAATGCCGACATGGAATCATCTAGGTTGCGCAAGCGATACACCATTAGATCTCGGCCATCATCCAGATGAATGGCAAACCAGTCCCAGCCGCTTTGCGTATCCGACAACTGCCCAGAGCCCCACTCGCGATCGAGCCACGCCAGCCCGTCAACGGCCAATGGTGTTGTGTTGGGCCCATTGAGTGTGACCTCGCCAGACGCTCTCATGCGGGTCAAAGAGTAATAGTGTGAGGCATTGCCCACTTCAGGCCCTTTTTGGCTGAAGCCCTCATCCCCTTGCAAGGTGATGGGTCGGGCAGCCTCCAAGTCCAGAGACAAACCAAACTCATCGGTGTGGGCCTCCAACTGCCAACCCGTGTCTGTGGCGCTGACCCGCCAGTCCTTAAGCCACCAAGTTCGTTCAGTCGCGCCCGCCAAGCCCAGGGTGTCTCTGGCAAAGCGCTCCGCTTGGTAAAAGCGCGGCGGCGTCTCAGCCGCTCCGCCATCGCTCAAAGCCAAATGCGCCATCCACACATGGTCGCTGGCCCACGCAGAGGCATCCAGATCTTCGCCATCTTGGTTTTGTTCATCGGGTGGGTTGACCCCAAACCGAAACAAGGTGAACTGAAAACCCAGCTCACGGTCGCCTGCGTCCAAACGTCCTGTGAAATACCACCACTCATTCCTAAAACCCAAGTGCGCGGCGTGATCGGCTGGAAACTCGAAGGGCACGGGCCCATTGACGCGTTGAAACCCATCGGGGGCATCACCAAGCAGGGTCGACAAAGCCCAACCCGACGGACGCTGTGTTTGATTCTTGGTTTGTTGGTTGAGCCAGCCCACGATGGCCACCAAGACCAGCAGCAACAAAATGCCTGTTTTCCTCATGCTAGAGCGACCTCAACAAACGGGCAGGCGGGGTTTTTTGTATCGAGTAGGCCGGGTAGAGGCCAGCAACAACACCCACACCAAGGGCAATCAGGCCAGTGACCACCCATGGCATCAAGGGCAGGCGCCACTCAATGTGCCAACCAAACGCCAACGGCTGAATCACCGCCGATAAGACGCCATGAATGACCAAGCTCAGCGGCAGCGCCAACACAGCGGCCATGAGGGCCATGCCCAAGGTTTGAGCAATAACCAGCCGACTCAAGTGTGTGGGGCTCAAGCCCAAAGCGCGCAAAGTGGCATACTCTCTGGCGCGTTCAATGCCAATGGCCAATAACGCGCTGATCAGTGCAATCGATGCGATCAATCCGACCAACCAAGCCAGCGCCCAAGAGATCTGAAAGGTTTGGTCAAAGACTGCCAGTGTTTGATTCTTGATGCTTTGACGCGTGGTGAGTGTGATGGGTTGCTCAGCGCCCAGTCTGTCTTGCAATCGGGCCAAGGTGTCTTGAATGTCATCGGAGACAAAATACAAACCCAAGCTGTCTTTGAGGGCGTCTCCCCAAAGATTGAAGTAGAGGGCATCATCCAGCGCCACCGCACCTTGCTCACTGGCGTAGTCTCTAAACACAGCCAAGACGCTGAAGGTGGTTGATCCTTTTGGGGTCATGATTGAAATCTCATCACCGGCGGTGATGTCTTCTTTGGTGGCCAGCGGTTCGGTGATCAACACCCCTTGGCCCGATTCAAAAGCCACTTCGATGGCTTGCTCGTTGCCGAGGTCGGGTGCGATCGACAACCATTCAAAACCCTGCCAGGCTTGGGCTGGTAAGTCATAGGCCAAGACATCAAAGCCTGTGGCGGTGCGGGCGCGGCGCACAGAGCTGATGGCCTCAATGCCCGGTGTTTGTGTGACCAAATATTGAAGTTCTGGTGTGATGCTGTTGTTATTTTGTGTGAGATAGACTTCGGCTTGCAACAACCGCTCGACCCAATCCCCCACAGCACCACGAAAGCCCAGCACCATCATGCCGATGCCCGCGCTCAAGGCCAAAGCCAAGGCCAAAGCCGATACCGCTGGCATCAAGCGATGACGCGCACTCAACAGCATCAACCACGCCCTTTTAATCAAGCCATCGCCTAGGTGATCGCGCAGGCGCGCCAACCCCCAAAACCCCAGTTTGGGCAACCAAATACTGAGGGCGGCCAAGACCAAAAAAAGACCGGCTAAGGCGGCCATGAGATTGGACGCAAAGGCCAGCAAGGCCACGCCAACCACAGCTGGCGCCAGTGCCCATCGACCCCAAGGTGCTGTGTGGCTGGATGGGCCGCTGTGGTGTCTGGCCAATTGTCCAGGGGGTACTTGGAACGCCTCTTTAAGGACAGAGGCCACGGTCACCATGGCCATGACCAAGGCCATCCACCAAAGGCTGGCATACAGCCCCCAAGTGGGCTGGACGGCTGTGGCGGGCGTGACTTGGTAAATGGCCTCATAAGGTGTGCTGACCAATCCAAGCAGTGCGTTGGCCAATTCCGTGCCCAGTACCAGACCTAAGCCACCGCCAAAAATCGACAAAACCGCCACTTCGAGACTTAAGCCAATCACAACATGGCGTTGGGTGATGCCAATGGCGCGCATTAAGCCCAACGTCTTTCGGCGTTGCACCAACAAAAAAGACAACACCGCATAAACGACCAACAAACCCACCGCCAAAGCCAACAAGCTCATCGCCATTAAATTGGTGCGCATGCCCCGACTCAAATCAGCCGCCGATGCTCGGCGCTCGGCCGATGTTTCAACCACCCAGCCATCGGTGGGTCGATTCTCTAGCCAAGTTTTCGCGCTCGCCGGCGCCTCAATGGCGCTTAAAAACCCCACCCACCCAAAAACCGACTGGGCGGTGCTGATGTCCATGATCAGCCGCCCATCCAGCCCTGGATGGGTTTCAACAATGGCAATGACCTCTAGAGTCCTAGAATCGTTTTGGTGTTGAACCACCAAAGGCGCATCGACTGACACCCCCAACCGCCTGGCTGTGTTGGTATTGATGACCACCGCATTGTCTGAGCCAATCAAAGCGCCTGCGATGGCCGTGCCTGCCAAGGCGTGGCGATCGCCAATGCCAGAGAGGGGATCCACGCCCAAGACTTGCATGGGTGTGGTCGAGTCTGCGTCTGCCGTTTCAACCGCTACATTGACCTCAACCAACGGGAACAAGTCTGGCGCGCCGGGCAACAGGGCCAAGTCCCGATACACCGATTCAGGCAATTGGGCGCGCGTGGGTTGCACCCGCACCGTGCTTTGGCCCACCAGTTGCGCGGTGGCGAGTTCAAGAGAACCCAGTAGGGCCTGTTGCATCAGCCAAACACCACTCATCACAGCGACCCCTGCGGCCATTCCAATCAAGGCCATGAGCCACTGGCCGGGGTGTGACTTGATGAAGCGGTGAGAGGAGAGAGCGAGCAGTCTCATGATCTGACAGGCGCGAGTTGTCCGCCTTTGAGTTGCATCACCAGGTCACAGGTCTTGGCTGCTTTGGGGTCATGTGTGACCAACACCACAGCGCAATTGAGGCGCTGGGTGATCTGAGAGAAAAGATCCAAGACCACAGCAGCATTGGCCTCATCCAAACTGCCAGTGGGTTCATCGGCCAACAACAAAGCGGGTTCGTGGACCAAGGCACGTGCAATCGCCACGCGTTGTTTTTCACCACCGGACAAAGCCTGCGGCAGACGTTCCAAGAGTGCGGTGATTTCTAGAGCCTCGGCCAAGCGCTCGATGCGCGCACGTCTGTTGGATAGACCACACAACCACAACGGGATTTCGATGTTCTCAGAAACACTCAAACTGTCGATCAAATTAAAATCTTGGAACACCAAGCCAATGTGTTGGGCGCGCCAATGGGTGCGCTCGGGTTCGGGCATGTCACTCAAGACTTTTCCGCACACCACCACGCGCCCTTGGTCGGGTTGATCCATGCCAGAAGCCAAATGGAGCAGCGTTGTTTTTCCAGAGCCCGATTGGCCCATGATGGCCAGACGTGTGCCGGCCATCAGTTC
>JAGYMV010000086.1 GCA_018400355.1 Wenzhouxiangella sp. | reverse complement strand
CAAGCCGAGCAGGTGCGTGCCATCAACGAGACCGCGGCCGATCTGGATGCCCCAGAATGGCTGAAAACACTGTTTGGGCGTGTGATCACTCACCTGTTGAGAGAAGACAAAAACGCCGAAGACCATTTGCTGGTGCTCGGCCATGCCATACAAACATTCGCTGGTCATTATGCAAAAGCACTCAACGACTGGACCGTCGCTTGGCGCTGGTGTTGCCAGCGGGACATGAGGAGCGAATTGTCTTGATCGATGAAGCAGGACAACGTGCCTGCGACTGGGCGTTTCAGGTTCTGCAATGCGCCCCCGGTCCGATTGAGGCCATTGGGTCGGATGCCAGTCAACGCCGGTACTTTCGCCTCTTGCCCTGCCCAAATGGGTCACCACCCCCTCATCCAGGGCTGACCCGTTCTGTGATTGTGATGGATGCCCCGCCCGACCTAGAGCCTTTGGATTCTTTCATCGACATCCAAAAGCGTTTGGCCGATGCCAATGTGCATGTCCCAGAGATCTTGCACGTCAACCACGACGAGGGTTGGATGGTCCTGAGTGATCTTGGCTCGGTGACTTATTTAGAAAAGCTCACCGAAGGCCATGTCAATAACCTCTTTGAAGATGCCCATCAAGCCTTATTGAGCATGCAATCGCTTGCGTCCACCCAAGGACTTGCCGCATACGACGCGCCTCGCTTGCTGGCTGAGATGAACCTGTTTGTGGATTGGTTTCTCACGCACCACTGGGGCGTTGAACCCACGGATGAAGAATGGGCGCAATGGGACTTGGTTTGCGCGCTGATCATTCGCTGGGCATTGGACCAGCCCAAGGTCTTTTGTCACCGCGACTTCATGCCCAGAAATTTGATGGTCAGCCAACCCAACCCCGGTGTGTTGGATTTTCAAGATGCGGTGCTCGGGCCGGTGACTTATGATCCGATCTCACTGTATCTGGATGCTTTCATCAGCTGGCCGAGGTCTGATGTTGATGAGTCTTTAGAACGTTATCGGCAACAAGCCAAAGCCCTGGGGCTTGATGTGCCCGATCAAGCCGATCTGTGGCGTCGGATGTGTGACTTTATGAGTGCCCAACGCCATCTCAAAGTGATTGGCATTTTTGCCAGAATCGCTTACCGCGATGGCAAACCGCGCTACCTCCAAGACGTTGGGCGTTTCTTTGATTACCTCACCGACACGTGCGCACGAAATCCAGAACTCGCGGTGTTGGCCCGTCTCATCGAGGCCTGGCAAAACAGGCAAACAGCGAGCGGTTCGTGACCATTCACCAAGCCATGGTGTTGGCCGCTGGTCGCGGGGAGCGCTTGAAGCCCTTGACCGATCGCCTGCCCAAACCGCTCGTGCCGGTGAATGAAAAACCCTTGCTTGTCCACCACCTGCAAAAATTGGCCACAGCTGGCTTTGATCGAGTGGTCATCAATCTGGGCTGGCTGGGCGAACAAATCCCCATGGCTTTGGCCGATTGGCTCAAAACCCCCGCGCTGTCTGCGCTTGAGGTGGTCTATTCACAAGAACCACCCGGGGCGTTAGAAACCGCAGGCGGCATCCGCCACGCCCTGGCGTGTTTTGAGGGTCAACCCTTTGCACTGATCAGCGCCGATGTGATGAGCGATTTTGACTATCGTGGCTTGCGCGATCGGTCTTTGTTTGGCATGGGGCATTTGGTCTTGGTGGACAATCCAAGCCATCACCCCACCGGAGATTTTTCACTTCGTGGGGACCAAGTCGTGGGATTGGATGCACAAAGCCCCCACACCCAAGCGTTGACCTACTCTGGGCTGGGGGTTTTGACACCGGCTCTGTTTGCGTCACTGCCCCCCGGACGCCGTCGACTGAGGCCCATTCTCGATCAAGCCATTGCGAATCATGCGCTCAGTGGTCAGCACTTCACTGGGCGCTGGCTCGACATTGGCACCCCCCAGCGCCTGAGCTCAGCACAAAGCCAAATCTGGGATTGATGGGTGCCAGCCCCGCCTTGATGGGGTGTTTGCTCTTGTTCACGCCACAGCGCTACACTCAGGGCTGACGAGTTGAGGTGTTTTATGAGTTTAGTCATTGGCGTCATCAAAGAAACCGCGCGTGGGGAGCGCCGCGTTGCGCTCGACCCAACCGCTGTTGGTAAATTGCTCACTCAAGGCCATCGGGTGATGATTGAACACGGCGCAGGCGCGGCCGCGGGCTTCGCTCAAACCAACGAGGCTTGGGCAGAGGCTGAGTGGGTGGACGATGCCCAATCCATTGCCAAAGCGGCCGATGTCTTGGTCTGTGTGCAGCGGCCAACGGCCCAGATCCTGGCCTCACTCAAATCTGGTGCGGTGGTGGTCGGCCAACTCCAGCCCCACCTCACCCTTGATGAGTTGGTGGCCGCACCCACCCAACCGATATCAATGATTGCCATGGAACTGGTGCCCAGAATCACTCGCGCCCAGGCCATGGATGTGCTGTCCTCACAAGCCACGGTGGCTGGCTACAAAGCCGTGATTTTAGCCGCTCAATGCTCTCCGAGGCTGTTTCCCATGCTCACCACGGCAGCAGGCACACTGCGCCCGGCCAAGGCCGTGGTGGTGGGCGCTGGTGTGGCAGGACTCCAAGCCATTGCCACATGCCGGCGCTTAGGCGCACAAGTGGAAGCCTATGACATTCGAAAAGCCGCCCGCGAACAAGTCGAATCGTTGGGGGCATCGATGATCGATACCGGTGTGGATGCAGAGACCGAGGGGGGTTATGCCCGAGAGCTGACCGATGAGGAACGTCAACAACAAGCCGATGTGCTCGCAGAGCACTTAAGCCGTGCCGATGTGGTGATCACCACCGCAGCCATCCCCGGACGCCCGGCGCCAAAAATCATCACCCAATCCATGGTCGAGGGCATGCGTGCCGGCTCTGTCATTGTGGACATGGCCGCAGAAAGCGGGGGCAACTGCGAACTCACCCAAGTGGGTGAAACCCGAGAGTTCAATGGGGTGTTGATTCAAGGGCCCACCAACCTGCCCAGCATGGCGGCACTGCATGCCTCTGAAATGTATGCCAAAAACATCACCAATCTGCTGGCATTGATGATTGATGAGGGATCACTCAGCATTGACACGGGCGACGAGGTCATTGCTGGGTGCCTACTGATTCACCAAGGTGAGGTGGTCCACAAAGGCTTCGTTGCCAACACCTCAAAGGAGCACCACTAATGGAAGGCTGGGTTGCACTGTATATCTTTATGTTGGCGGCATTCACTGGCATCGAAATCATCGCTCGAGTGCCTGCGATTTTGCACACGCCTTTGATGTCGGGTTCGAACTTTATTCATGGCATTGTCTTGGTCGGCGCGATGGTCATTTTGGGCATGGCCACGACCACAGCAGAAATTGTGGTGGGTTTTGTTGCCGTACTTTTGGCTGCCGGCAACGTGGTGGGTGGCTATGTGGTGACCGACCGCATGTTGGAGATGTTCAAGTCATCTGGCCAGAAGAAAAAGGAGGAATGAAATGACACAGTTCCTCGAATTTTTGGTGCCAGCGGCTTACTTCATCGCTGCGGTGATGTTTATCTATGGCTTAAAGGCGATGAGCTCACCGGTGACGGCCCGCTCCGGGATTGTGTGGTCTGGTGTGGCCATGGCCGTTGCGATTTTGGTCACGTTTGTGCACCCAGAAGTCAAAGGCAATTACGCTTTGATGGTGATTGCCATCGCCATTGGTGGCGCTGGGGCTTGGGCGAGTGCCAGACGGGTTGCCATGACCGACATGCCGCAGATGATCGCACTCTACAACGGCATGGGTGGGGGTGCTGCAGCGGCCATCGCAGGGGTTGAGCTTTTAAAACGAGGCAGCGGCGAAGTACAGATGGATTCTGTGACGGTGGTGCTGGCGGTCCTCGGTGGCATCATCGGTGCGATTGCTTTCAGCGGGTCTTTGATTGCGTTTGCCAAACTCCAAGGTTGGTTGAGAAAGTCATGGCGTTTTGTGGGGCAACAAGCCATCAATCTGGTTGTGTTTGTGGCCACACTCGCCTTCGGTGTTTTCTTAATGATTGGCGACCCAAGCCCCACGGTGTTGTTGATCTTCTTTGGCTTGGCTTTGCTCATGGGCGTGTTAATGACGGTGCCCATTGGCGGGGCAGACATGCCCGTGGTGATCTCTTTGTACAACGCACTCACCGGCTTGGCTGTTGGCTTTGAGGGCTATGTCCTGCAAAATCCCGCGATGATGATCGCAGGCATTGTGGTGGGGGCTGCAGGCTCTATTCTCACCCAACTGATGGCGCGTTCCATGAACCGTTCGCTGAGCAACGTCTTGTTTGCTGGGTTTGGCAAGGCCGATGAAGATGGGCCTGGCCTAGAGGTCA
>JAGYMV010000085.1 GCA_018400355.1 Wenzhouxiangella sp. | reverse complement strand
GGCCCGAGCGCGGGCTTGGAGGATTTGGGGGAAACGGATCAGCAACGGCAACCGGAGGCCTTCATTGATGGCCGCGTCGACAACATCGGGCAGCGCCACTTGGCCTGCATCCAGGCAGACTTCCATCTGGCCTTTGGCGTTGATATCAAACAACCCCTCCGACCAGCGGGGGATGGCGTAGCGATTGAGTGCGTCTGTCATAAGCGCCATTGTAGCGGGGGATTGGGGTGGTGGGCGTGAGAGGGTGCTTAGTGGAAGCCAGAAACTTTGACCGAGATTGTCTACAATAAAGTGAGCGTGCGGGTGTAGTTCAATGGTAGAACCTCAGCTTCCCAAGCTGATGACGTGGGTTCGATTCCCATCACCCGCTCCATTTTTGGTGCCTTGTTCAAGACATCAGCCCGACCGCGGGCAAATGCGACGTTTATGCGACGGTGCTAAGAGGCTGGATGTGCCCAAGGATTGATCACTTCGAGGCCCGAAGCCAAGAATGGTCGGATATCTCTCGTTGCAACAACGAGACCATACGTTTTGGCGATGGCAGCAATTTGAGCATCTGGCTGATGGATGGGTGAGCCCGCCCGTGTGCAGGCCGCCACGATCTCCGCATAGTGCTGGGTGCAGCTCAGGTCAAAGCTCAAGATTCGATTAATAAACATGGGAAGGATTTTTCTTTCAACGGAAAAAGTGAGCCGTTCTCGTTTCTTCGATGGTCGCATTCGGGCGATTCCTACGCGAAGCTCCGCCACAGTGATTGCTGACAACAGCAAGGTCTCCGCAGATTGGTGGTCTAGCCAAGCCAAAACCTCCGCACTGGGCCTGGGTTGCATCGTTTCAGAGACCACGTTGGTGTCTAGAAGGATCATTCGAAGACAACACCAGTTGCAGGTGTCTGATCGCGAAGATTTTGGAACATCTTTGCCTCTTCTTCCGTCAAGCCGATTTCTTGGCCAATCTGGCTTAAGACAGTGCCGAGCTTGAGTCGATGTTGTGATTTAACGGATTCTGTCAAAACAATGCGTGCTTCTGCTTCCATGCTCCGCCCATTGGCTTTCGCTCGGGCCTGAAGGGCACGTTTGACTTCATCTGGGAGATTTCGGATCGTCAATACAGCCACTTTTGCTTCTCCGGTTGGACTCAGAGACTCAGCATACCCCAGTGACAGCATTGAATCAATTTGACAGCACTTTATTCTCATGGTGAGCCATGCGCTTGATTGTGTGGATGAAGGCTTATCGTGACGGATTTGTTCATCGCCCCAATCAATATTGACATTGTTTGATCATCAGGCTCGGTTGAAGGTCGGTTTACTCAATATACTGAGTAAATTTACTCAATATATTGAGTAAAGTGCGAGCGTTTAACTTTTGCCTCACTGCGGGCTTCGTTCGCCGCTTGCCTCAAATTTCCGCTAAGCTAATTCAGTTGACTTAGACATAAAGGTATCGACCCATCATGCTCCCCAAACAACACACTTGGTTCACTGAGCCCTATCAATCCGAAGGCGTGGCCATTTCTTGGACCATCGAATCGCATTTGGGCCACGAGATGACTGACTACCAAACCATTGATGTCTACAAAACCACCCATTGGGGCAACTTAATGGTCATCGATGGCTATGTGATGTTGACCACCCGTGACAACTTTCTCTACCATGAGATGTTGACCCACCCGGCGCTCTTTTCTCACCCCAACCCGAAAAACGTGCTCATCATTGGCGGTGGTGATTGTGGAACCCTGAAAGAGGTGCTGGCGCATGAGAGCGTGGCTCAATGCACACAAGTTGAGATCGATGAAAAAGTCACCCGTTTGGCCGAAAAGTTCTTTCCCGAGTTGTGTGAGCGAAACGATGACCCTCGCGCCACGCTGTTGTTCGACGATGGGCTGGCACACATCAAATCGCTACCGCCTGAGAGCGTCGATGTCATCATCATCGACTCGACAGACCCGATTGGCCCAGCCGAGGGTTTGTTTGGTCCTGAGTTTGTCAAAGACTGTTATGCCGCACTCGGGCCAGGCGGCATCATGGTGCAACAAAGCGAATCGCCGCTATTGCACCTTGCTTTGATCGAGGGGATCAAAAAGAACATGGACGATGCCGGCTTTAGTGACACAGCCACACTGGGGTTTCCGCAGCCTTGTTATCCGTCGGGTTGGTGGTCTGCGACCATGGCCGTCAAAGGTGGAACATTGGCCCCACCCAATGAAGCGCGTTTTAATAAAGCCAAACTCACCACCCGCTATTACAACCCAGCCATACACTCTGGGGCTTTGGCCACGCAATTGGGCCCAGTGACGCGCTGACTCGTCTAAATATCAAACCATTCTAAATACAGACAATCAATTGGGCGCTGGCTCCGTCACGCCCTCGCTTGCGTCTTCGGCTGGCTCATCATTGATCTCGCACTCACCCAAACGACGGGCCGATAAATTGACCACCATGTCCATGTCGCCCAAAGGGGTGGCCACGGTGTTGTTGATCACACCTTGGGCAGTATCACCATCAAACTCGATGCGGGCATCAATGGCCAACGTGGTTCCCTCTGGCCCTAAGCAATTCATGACATACGTCATTCGATCAAATCGTGTTTGTTGCTCGACCACTTCACAGGCGTCAATGTCTTGCATCATAAACGTGCCCTCGCTCAAATCTTCGGCACTGACGCAATCTTCAAACACTTGGGTTTGTGGCGTCCGACCTTCCCCAAAGCTCAGTTCATTGGTGTATTCCCAAAGACCGGGGTTTAAGTTAATCGACTGAGCGTATGTGGGTGCACTGGCAATGCCCAGTAAAAGCACCAAAGCGAACATTGACAGGCGGGTGGCGGTGGGAAACATAGAGGCTCCTAGGACTTGAGGTATGAGATTGGCCCCCATTATAGACCCCCTCAATGTGCCAAGGCCCACTCAACTGAGCGGGCCTTGACATTGGAAAGGCCTGTTGGTTAGAGCAGGCCTGAGACTAGATGCCTTTTGAGATTAAAACTCACCCCGCAAACCAGCGATGAAGTTTCTGCCTGGCAAAGGCGCATAGTCTCTGAGATAAGAAGTGTGCACCCGCGCCTCTTGGTTGCCTAGATTTTTTCCTTCAACAAACGCTGTGAGTCGGGCATCTCTCAGATCAAAGGTATAGGCCAGCCGGGCATTGATTAAGTCATAGCCCGGTGTGGCAGGCTCATGCATGACGGTCTTGTCTTGCTCGAACATGTGTTGCCATTCCACAGCCGCACGCCACTGACCTGCGTGCCAATCGAGGCCCAGTTGCACCCGCTGGGGTGAGATGCGGGGCAAGTTCTCACCATTGGAGAGTTTCCCTCGAACCCAATCATGGCTGGCGTGCACATCAAAATCACCCCAAGCGGTGTCATGGATTTGCCAATTGGCCATGATCTCAGTGCCATAGAGTTCGGCATCGTTTTGAGTGGCCAATCTCAATGGGAACCCATCGAGCATGTCATCGGTCTCGTTCCAGTAAATAAAATCATCGATGTCTTTGTAGAAGACATTGGCTTTGAAATCAAAATCAGCGCTGTGGCGGTGGATGCCAAAATCCCAGGCATAACTGGTTTCTTTTTCGAGCGCGTCGCTGCCGCGCTCAAATCCGAAGGTGGCCAAGTGTGGTCCATTGGCAAACAGCTCACTGGCCGATGGTGCGCGTTGGGAATAAGAGAAGTTGGCCGTGCTTTGCCACAAGTCATTCATCCGCCAAATGCCGCCCACGCTGGCAGAGACGGCGGTGAAGTCACGTTGGTTTGTTGCAAACTCAAACTCGTCGTGATGATGGTCGTCATGATGATGGTCGTCATGATGATGGTCGTCGTGATGGTCATCATGGCCATGGTCATCGTGGTCCATGTGAATGTCGGCTTTGATGTCTGTCGATTCAAGGCGGGCGCCTAAGCTCAAGGTAAAGTCGCCCCAGGTTTTTTCTTGCAGCGCAAACAAAGCCAAGCCTTCGGTGGTGTTGGGTGCTACATAGGCCTCGGCACCCACCGAATTAAAGTCCTCGTTGTCATATTGCATGCCGAACGCGCCGACCCAACCGGCAAACTCATGGGTTTCGAGTTCTAATCGGACTTGGGTGGTTTCGATGTCAAACACAGTGCCGCCATGCATGTGCTCATCATGATGATCATCATCATGGTGATCATCGCCGTGCTCATCACCGTGCGCCCCCTCCATTTCAATTTCTTCATGTCTGTAGTCGTTGTAACCGGCTCTGAGGGTCAATCGCTTAAACCCAGCGAAGGGCTCATTGAGGCCGGCCTTTACATCAAAACTGGTTTGCTTTAAATCAATCAGGGCAAACTCTTCTTCGCCGTGATCATCATGATCGTCATGGTGGTGATCATCGTGATC
>JAGYMV010000084.1 GCA_018400355.1 Wenzhouxiangella sp. | reverse complement strand
GGTAATGCCTTGAAGTTCTACTCATCGGTTCGTTTGGACATCCGCCGGATTGGTGCGATCAAGCGGGGCGATGAGGTGGTGGGTAACGAGACCCGAGTCAAAGTGGTGAAGAACAAAATGGCGCCTCCATTTCGCCAAGCTGTGTTCGAGATTTTGTATGGCGAAGGTGTCTCTCGAGAAGGTGAGCTCATCGAGCTGGGTGTCGAGCATGGTCTGATCAAAAAATCGGGTGCTTGGTATAGCTATGGTGAAGACCGCATCGGTCAGGGCAAGGACAACGTCCGAGGCTATCTCAAAGAGCATCCTGAAATGGCTGCTGAGATTGAGACGCAGCTCAGAGAAAAGCTGTTGCCTAAGCCAAACCCCAATGGTGCTGAGGTGGAACAGGCACCTGAAGAGATGGCGGACGAATAACCAGCGCCATGTGTTGGGTTGATTCGTGTTCGATGCGGGTACCCAATCGCTGGGGTGGTTTGGCTGGATGACAGAGGGCCTCACCAAAAATCAATCGACAGAAGAAGACTCTGGAGATGGTGCGCGCGCCACGAGGTCCGAGGCCGATGCCCAACACGCGGCCATTCGGCTTCTGGCCATGCGCGAGCACAGCCGGTTAGAGCTTGTGCGGAAGTTGACTCAACGGGGCTGGTCGCGTGCGGAGGTTGAGTCAGTCGTGGATGCTCTGGCTCTAGAGGGCTTGCAATCAGACCAGCGATTTGCTGAGAGCTTTGTTCGCTCACGCGCTCAGAAAGCCCAAGGCCCAGTCCGTATTCGAGCTGAGCTTTCTGAGCGGGGTCTGGATCGTGCAGACATCGAGCGCGCCCTGCAAGCCGAAGCCCATGATTGGCTGGCCATTGCCAGTCGATGGTATGAGCGCCGCTATGGATCAGACCCCGTGGCCGATCACAAAGAACGTGGCCGCCGGCAACAAGCCTTGGCAAGGCGTGGTTTTACAAGCGATGTAGTCCGAGAACTGGTAAATTAAGCACCATGAAAACGACCGCCAGCATTCGCCAAGCATTTATCGATTTTTTCGTTGAACATGGCCACCATCCTGTGGCCTCTAGCTCATTGGTCCCAGGCAATGACCCCACCTTGCTGTTTACCAATGCAGGTATGGTTCAATTCAAAGATGTCTTTTTGGGTGCTGAAGCACGCGATTACAAGCGAGCCGTTAGTTCGCAACGTTGTGTGCGTGCTGGGGGGAAGCACAACGACTTAGAAAACGTGGGCTATACCGCCAGACACCACACCTTTTTTGAGATGCTTGGTAATTTCAGTTTTGGTGATTACTTCAAACAAGAAGCCATTGAATTTGCCTGGACATTTCTGACCAAACAGTGCGGTTTGCCAGCAGAGCGTCTGTGGGTCACTGTGTTCGAAGAAGACGATGAGGCGGCCAGCATTTGGTTGGATCGGATGGGTATCGATCCGAACCGCTTCTCGCGCATCGGAGCCAAAGACAATTTTTGGGCGATGGGCGACACAGGTCCCTGTGGGCCCTGCTCGGAAATTTTTTATGACCATGGCCCAGAGATTCCCGGTGGGCCACCCGGTTCACCAGATGAGGATGGCGACCGTTACATCGAAATTTGGAATCTGGTTTTCATGCAGTTTGATCGGGCCAGCGATGGAACGATGAGCCCCTTGCCCAAACCCTGTGTGGACACAGGCATGGGCCTCGAGCGCTTGGCAGCCATTTTGCAGGGCGTACACAGCAATTATGAAATCGATTTGTTCGAGGCATTGATTGCCGCCGCTGCCCGATTGACGCAAACGAAAGATTTGAATGCGCCTTCGCTGAAGGTGATTGCCGATCACATTCGCGCCTGTGCTTTTTTGGTGGTGGATGGGGTCTTGCCGAGCAATGAAGGCAGAGGATATGTACTCCGGCGCATCATTCGCCGAGCCATCCGCCATGGACACCAGTTGGGCGCTCAGGGTTTGTTTTTCGCTGAGATGGTGGAGCCTTTGAGTGAGGTGATGGGCGAGGCCTACCCTGAGCTTGTTGAAAAGAAAAATGAAGTCAAAGACATCTTGGCCAGAGAAGAAGAGCGGTTTGGTGAAACGCTTGATCAGGGCATGACTCTATTGAATGAGGCCTTGGCTGATCTTAAAGGCACGGTGATCCCTGGGGATATTGCATTTAAGTTATACGACACCTATGGTTTTCCCATTGATTTGACCCGTGACATTGCCCGAGAGCGGGGTTTGACCGTGGATGAAGCGGGTTTTGATCAGGCCATGGAGACGCAACGGGCCAGAGCACGTGCAGCCGGATCGTTTAAGTCCACCGATATTTTGTCCAGCGAGGCTTTGTCACAATTGCCTGCGACTCAATTCTTGGGCTATGACCATGTGCAGGTGACCAATGCGCGCGTGGTTGGGTTGGTTCGCGACCAAAAACTGGTCGACGTCGTTGAGGCTGGTCAATCGGTTGTGGTGTTTTTGGATGAGACGCCTTTTTACGGCGAGTCGGGTGGGCAAGTCGGTGATCGTGGCTTGATTGAATCCGGTGAGGTCGCCATCGAGGTCACGGACACACAAAAAATAGCGGGTGCATTTTTTGCACACCAAGGCCGGGTCGTCTCCGGCACCCTCACCACCGGCCAGTCAGTGACGGCGCGTGTTGATGAGCTGCGTCGGTCAGACATTGTTCGTCATCACTCAGCGACACACTTGCTGCACGCCGCTCTAAGAGACGTGCTGGGCACCCACGTACAACAAAAAGGTTCAATGGTTGCACCCGATCGGTTGCGCTTTGATTTCTCCCATCCGCAGCCGCTCTCAGTAGCGGAGATTGCCAAGGTTGAAGCGTGGGTGAGCGAGCGGATTGTTGGCAACGTTCCTTCCAAGATTGAGGAGATGGCCTACGACGATGCGATCGCTTCAGGCGCATTGGCCTTCTTCGGTGACAAGTACGGTGACAAGGTGAGGGTGGTTCGTTTCGGGGATTTCTCCGTTGAGCTTTGCGGTGGGACCCACGTTGAGAGAATGGGTGACATTGGACCATTCAAAATCATCAGTGAAGGCGGTGTGTCTTCAGGGGTGCGCCGCATTGAAGCGGTGGCGGGTCAGCCCGGTTTTGCGTATATCCAAAGTCGTGAGCGAGTGCTTCTGAAAGCAGCCGAGTTGTTAAAGACACAGCCCGAAGAGCTTGGTCAGCGCATTGAGCAAGTGCTTGAGCGGTCTCGGTCATTGGAAAAAGAGTTGGATCGACTAAAAAGTGAGTTGGCCACTGTGGCAGGCGATGACTTGGCAGATCAAGCCATTGAGATTGGCGGGGTCCGCGTTTTGTCAGCTCAAGTCACTGGCATGGACCCAAGTGAGTTGCGAACCACACTGGATCAACTCAAAAACAAGCTTGGCTCGGCCGTGATTGTCTTGGGCTCACATGCCGAGGACGGGGTCCGTTTGGTGGCAGGTGTCAGTCAGGATCTGACGGCAAAAATCAAAGCAGGTGACTTGGTCCGCCACGTGGCTGAGGCCGTTGGTGGGAAAGGAGGTGGCCGACCTGACTTCGCCCAAGCCGGTGGGCCGAATAAAGAGGCACTACCTGAGGCATTGGCCAATGCGCTTGACTGGGTCCGCGCTCAACTGGGCTAAAGGCTAAAGGCCCTTAGCCCCAATCCGCTTTTTAGTGATGGCCTTCCGCAGCATCCGCCTCAGCTTTGGTTGCATGGCGTGTGCCAGCGCTGTGCTCAGGTGGCGCATAAATGGTATACAGGCGAAGCGGTGTGGGTCCTGAGTTAACAAAATTGTGCTTCACACCGGCTTTAACAAACACCAAGTCATTCACACCCACTTCAAACGACTCATCGTCAAGTATGGCTGTTCCAACCCCTTCGACAAAGACCAAAATTTGGTCGTGGTCATCATGCACCTCGCTGCCAATTTCCTCACCTGGCTGGATGGTCATGAGCACCAACTGAGATTCCGGGCCAGTGATCAGCTCGTCTCGAAATGCATCATTGGCTAGGGCCATATCAACGATGGGCAATACACATGGGTTTTTCGACATCTTGTACTCCTTGGACGTGCTTTTAAATAAAACTTCTAATTCATGATGACACAGGCACTAAAAAGATGGTGCTTTGTTTTTTAGTGTTGGGCCATTTCGCCTCTAGCCAAAGCCAAAAGCGTTCGTATGAAAACAAGGCCAATGACTAGGCTAACAAGGCCTGTCAGAGTCAGCAACATGGCGTCACTAAATAGGCCTTCAAAATAGGCAAACCGATGGCAAGCGACCACAAACGCCGCCAGCGGGAATGTATACGCCCACCACGATGGGAAATAGGGGAGGCGCAAGAATCCGGGAATTTGCGGAATCAACAACAACACGAAAAACACCGCGACAAAATAGAGCGCCAT
>JAGYMV010000083.1 GCA_018400355.1 Wenzhouxiangella sp. | reverse complement strand
ATTTAAGTGCCACGGCTGGCAATGGTGAGGCTGTGGTGGCCTTTACTGCCGGTAACAATGGCGGTGCTGCGATCAGCAATTATGAGTACAGTGTGGATGCGGGAGATACTTGGGTTGCTTTCAATCCAGCGGTGACCGGCTCGCCGGTGACTGTTTCAGGTCTTGCCAATGGCACGGCACATTCCATTGTGCTTAGAGCCGTCAATGGTGTGGGTGTGGGTCCAGCCTCGCAAGCGGTGAGCGCCACGCCCATCACGGTGCCTGCCGCGCCCACGGGTTTGAGTGCGAGTGCGGGCAATGCTGAGGTGGTCATTGGGTTTGTGGCAGGAGACAATGGTGGTGCTGCCATCACCAATTATGAGTACAGCGTGGATGCGGGGCAGACGTGGGTGGCCTTTAATCCAGCAGTGGTCTCATCACCTGTAACCATCGTGGGTCTGACCAATGGCGTGTCTTATTCGATGGCCCTTAGAGCGATCAATGGCGCCGGTGCTGGATTCTCAAGTACGGCCGTGGTGGTCACGCCGCAATACCCAGTGCCAACGGTCAGTGCCAGCGATGTTCGGGTCACGGAACTGGCCGGTCGTGTGCTGGTGGAGTGGTCTCCACCGACCAGCGAAGACGTGGCACCGATCACAGGCTATCAAGTGTTGGTCGATGGCGAAGTGGCCTGCACGGTGGCCGCCACCGATCCATTGAGTTGTGCGTTTGATGATTTGGATCCTGAAGTGGCTTATGAGATCTCGGTGGTGGTGTTGACAGACGGTGGCATCGGACCTCAAGTCACCGAGCCCGATGTCTCGCCGTTGCCGGTCATTCCAATTCCTTCTTTGTCTTTGCCATCGCTCCTATTGCTTGGGCTGATGATGTTGGGGCTTGGCGTGTTCGGTAGCCGCCGCCGATCCATCGGGGCGTGCTGATCTGAGTTTGAGGCAGATGCGCTCAATCGTCCAAGGGCATGCCACGGCCCTGGGCGATTGGGCGTGGATGTCTGCTCCTTTGTTAGGAAAATGCCTCGGGGGAACGTTGGGAGCGATCTTTGCATTTTTGGGGGGAATGGCGACTCCAAAACCGTCTGTTAGGTTTTCTTAGGCGACATTTAACGCTTTTTAGGACCATTTTCCCGATTTCCGAACTCCAAATTTCCAGAATCCGAACTCTTTTTGTGTCACAAACCCGTAATGTTGATCAAAGGATTCACATCCATCCTCTCGTTATTTGCCACCAGAGCCATCGTGCACTGGGTTTTTTTGAGGGTTTTGGGGGTGATCTGAGGCTTTAACGGGGAGAGTGTTTGTGTTGGCCAGAAAAAACCGCGCGTCTGCTGCAGCAACTTTCTTTTTTTCAAGGCCTTTGCTGACTCTTTGCAAACCCATTGCTTGGCTGCTTGGGGCGAGCTTTTTGGTGGGCAGCCTGCTTTCAGTGTCGCCGACCGTACATGCATCAGGTAGTGGTGGGACATTTCTGGTTGAAAATTACGCCACGGGTAATGCCACCGGTGGTTACTTTAAGCGGGGCTACATTTTCACGGTGACCCAAACAACGGTCGTGACTGGGCTCACGGGCGCTGGCACGGCGGGCGGTGGAACATTTGTTGTTGGGCTTTATGAGGCAAGCACCAGCGGTGTCTCTTTCTCGAACAATCTCTATGATGAGGGCAGCGTCACGCCAACCACGTTGCTCAAATCAATCAGTTTTACAGGAAACGGCTCGAATGTTTCTCAGGCTGTGACCCCTGTCACACTCGAGCCCAACAAGCTCTATTTATTGGCACAGATGAAAACCTCAGGCTCCGGATCGCATGTCACGGTCACAGGGCTGAATCGCAATGACATATTGACCCATCCGCGGATTCAGCGTTGGGGGCCAACAACCGGTGTCTATCGTTGGAGTGCGGCAAGCGACGACAAAACTTTTCTTAATGTTGGCAGCACTAGCTTTGACACCAATCTCCCCAGACTCGGTTTGCAATTCCAATCAGACTGCGTGTTGCCTGCAGTGACAACTGACTCGGTGAGTATTTCGGGTGATCAGATCACATTCAATGCCTCATTGACGAGCACGGGTGCCAATGGCGCGGCCTGTCCCTCACCGTCTGTTGAATTGGCTTTTGAGCAAGGGACACAAGAAAATGTTGGCACAACTGGAACATTTAGTAATGCGACACCTTCAAACACCACCTCAACTGGCTCATTCTCTTTAACGTTGAGTGGACTGACTGCTGGTACGACGTATTATTTTCGTGCGGTGGGCATCAATGAAGCGGGACGCGCCAATGCTCAGCTCTTATCTTTCACATACACACCAGAGCCTCAAGTCAGCTCTCCTAGCCTTGCTGCCGCGACAGATGCCTCTTTGACGGTCAGCGCTGACTTAACCAGTGCGGGCACCAGTGCCGTGACTGACCATGGCTTTTGTGTTGTTGCATCCCCAAGTGATGCCTGCACAAGCCTGGGTGCGGCCAGCACAACAGGCGTCTTTGACACGATACTAACTGGTCTATCTAGTAACACCAGCTATCAGGTCTACGCCTATGCCCAGAACTCCACGGGCCGAACCGAATCCTCGACTGTGACACTGACCACTGAACTTGTGGCCCAGACAATTGCCTTTGATGCAATCGAAGGTCAAGTATTTTCAGTGCTCCCTATTGCGTTGATGGCCACTGCCACATCGGGCTTGGAGCCAGTTTTTTCGAGTGACACTCAGACCATTTGTACCGTTTCTGGCGCGAATGTCACAATGTTGCGGTCGGGGACTTGCACCATTCGGGCAGCGCAAAGCGGGGATGGCACCTATGCGCCAGCTCAAGAGGTCACGGAGTCGTTTGCGATCACAAAAGCTCCGCAAGAAATCACTTTCAGTCAGCCAGGGCAAGCCATGTACGGCGATGCAGCCATCTCCCTGGAACCCACCAGTGATGCGATTTCTGTAACGCCTTCTCTGGTCAGCCAAGACCCTGAAGTATGTGTGGTGAGTGGGTTGACCATCAGTATTGTCGCGGCTGGTCATTGCAACTTGACGGCGAGTCAATCGGGCGATGACCGTTACTTGGCGGCCATGGATGTGTCTCGAACCTTGGTGATTGCTCCTCGGCCCGTCTCAGTCTCGGGCAGCCGAATTTATGATGGCACTTCGTTTGTATCAAACTCTAACCTGGTGATTTCAAATGGCCTTGTTGGGTCAGAAACTCTGGGTCTCGTGGGCGACGCTTCTCTGAGCAATGCTTTTGTTGGAACAAACTTCACATTGTCCATCCAAGGATTGTCTTTGCAAGATGGAGACAATTCGGGCATTGCGAGCAATTACACTTTAAACGGTGGCGTGCATGAATTCAGCATCACCGCCCGTCCAGTGCGTGGTGGGTTTGCTGTGGAAGGACGGCCTTACGATGGCACCACACTTCTGGATGATTCCTTGGTAACTTCGCGCACACTAAATCCAGTGCCGGGGGTAGCAAGCTCTGGGGTCATCGCCAATGACGATGTCACTCTCACCGGGGGCACAGCGACTTTGGTCAGCCCCATGGCTGATGAAGTCACGCCGACCACGGTGAACTTATCTGGGGCCAGCTTGAGTGGAGCTGAATCGAACAATTACACAATAGAGTCTGTCGCATCGACGACTGCAACCATCTACAAACGTTCCTTGGTCATCGCAGGCTCATTTGGTGTCAGTGATCGAACTTACGATGCGACCACGCAAGCCAGTATCACCACAAAGAATCTGAGCCTCGATGGCTTGGTGGTGGGCGATGATGTCTCACTCAACGCAGTGGCGGCATTCGAATCTGCCAATTCCAGCGCGCAAGGCGTTGTTGGTCTCAGCTCAGATTCTGGCCTCAACGGGGTCGATGCATTCAACTATGAGCTAGATCTTTCTGACTCTCCCACCACCACCGCGAGTATTTTGCCAGCGAATTTGGTGGTTGATTCAGGCAGTTTTGAGGTGGCTGACAAAGTCTTCGATGGCACCGACAGCGCCACCATCGTGAACGAGAATCTTTCCTTAACCGGATTCGTTGGTGGCGAGTCAATCGGTGATCTGAGTTGGACGCCTGCTGCGCGTTTCACGGAAGTTGATGTTGGCCAGCGAGCAGCGGTTTTGGTTAATGGTCTTGTTTTTTCTGGTGCCGGTGGCGCCAATTACACACTGGACACAAATTCTGCGCCAAGTGCCACGGCCAATATCACACCCAAAGCAATTGGCTCAGGCTCAATAGCGGTGACGGCCACACCAGCCCAGACCTATACGGGTAGTCCCTTAACACCAGAGCTCATTATCAATGATGGAGGCAGCTTGTTGGTGTTGAATGCCGATTTCACAGCAACCTACACCAACAACACCGCGCGCAACGATATCATCGGCACCAAGGT
>JAGYMV010000082.1 GCA_018400355.1 Wenzhouxiangella sp. | reverse complement strand
AGACCGCTACGTGGTGCCGAGCGATGCCGTCCACCGCCTGCCCCCCAACCTCCCCTTAGAACGCGCGGTGCTGGCCGCCAACATGGAAACCTGTGTCAATGGGCTCGCAGACGCCGGGCTGGATCAAGAGATCAATGGTGGGCGGACCCACACGGTGACCATCATCGGTGCTGGATTGATTGGGTGTTTAATGGCGCACTTGGCCAAGCGCCAAGGACACGCGGTGGAATTGGTGGACATCAATCCAGACCGAGCCACCATTGCCGATGCGCTGGGCGTGGCTTTTGCTACCCCCAGTGACGCCCTGCCAGAACGCGAAGTGATTGTGCACGCCTCGGCCTCAAACGCTGGCTTGGTCCAAGCGCTGAACTTGGCGTGTTTGGAAGGATTGATTGTTGAGATGAGTTGGTTTGGCACCACCCAACCCACACTGCCCTTGGGCGAGGCGTTTCATTCCAAACGCTTGACCCTCCGGTCAAGCCAAGTGGGTCATATCGCGCCGGCCAGACAAGACAGTTGGACCCATGCCACACGCTTTGCTTATGCGCTCCAATGCCTTGAGGCGAGCGAGCTTGATGCCTTGATCACCGATGAGTCTCCATTTGATGCCTTGCCAGAAGTGATGGCCCAACTGAGCCGGGGCGAGACAACACCTTTGTGTCACCGCATTCGTTATCCTTGATTGAGCGCAAATTAAATGAGCTGAAGTTCAATCCGCCGAAATTCAATGCGCCGAAATTCAATGAGCCTGAATAGGAGCTAGATTAAGTATGTATTCACTGACCGTTCGCGATCACATCATGATTGCCCACAGTTTCAACAGCGAGGTGTTTGGCCCCGCTCAAGGCTTGCATGGTGCAACCTATGTGATCGATGTGACTTTTTATCGTCCTGACTTAGATGAAAACCAACTGGTGATCGACATTGGTCTGGCCAGTGACGCGCTTAAAAAAATATTGACCGAGTTCAATTACCAAAACCTCGATGAGGTCGCCGAATTCAATGGCCTAAACACCACCACCGAATTCATGGCACGGGTGGTGTTCGATCGATTGAAAACCGCCATTCATGCCGGTGACTTGGGCGAGGGCGCCAAAGCCATCACCGAGATGGCGGTGAGCTTGGAAGAATCGCATTTGGCGCGTGCCGCCTACCGTGGACCCCTGTAAGTTGTCCATGTTGGGGTCCAGATGAGCACACTCGATCCCATTGTCTTTGTCGTTCCTGGAGACCCCAAGCAACGAACCGGGGGCTATTTGTATGATGCCCACATGGTCCAGGCCCTAGAACGGGCCGGCCACAACGTCTCTGTGGTGGGCTTGGCGGGCCAATTCCCCATGCCCGACCAGCTGGCCAAAGACAGTCTCCGAGCGGTGTTGTTGGCTCACCCCAAAAACACCTTGGTCATCATCGATGGCTTGGCCTTGGGTGGGCTGGGTGAGACCGTTGCGGCCATTCGACGCGACTTGATTAACCAGCACACACCCTCTGAGCGCGCGCGTTGGGTGGCCTTGGTGCACCACCCCTTGGCCGATGAGACCGGGCTCAATAAACAACAATCTCAATGGTTGTGGCAACAAGAAAAACTCGCCTTGGCCCATTGCGATCAAGTGATCGTCACCAGCCCTTTCACCGCTTCTCGCTTGGTCAACCAAGGATATGTGGCCACCCTGCCAACGGTGGTCACCCCCGGTGTGGCGCCTGCCCCTTTGGCCCAACAGCGCCAATTAAAAAACCCATCTCAAGCCACTCGGATGTTGTCTGTTGCCTCACTCACCCCCAGAAAAGGGCATGCGGTGTTGCTACAAGCACTCCAGTCATTGAAAGATCTCAACTGGGTGTCTGAGTGGGTGGGCGATGCAACAAGAGACCCCACCCATGCCCATCAACTGATGCAATCGATCACCGAACGCGGTCTCGATGATCGGGTGGTGTGTTGGGGGGAACAAGACACCGAGCAACTGGCCGAGCGCTACGGTGTCGCCGATGTGTGCGTGCTGCCTTCTTTTTATGAGGGCTATGGCATGGTCATCACCGAGGCCATCGCCCGTGGCCTGCCGGTGATCACCACCGATGGCGGCGCGCTTCCAGACACCCTGCCCGCCGGGGCGGGTTTGATTGTGCCCGCCGGGGATGCCCAAGCTTTGGCTGAGGCATTGCGGGCGTGGTGCGAGGATGCCTCGCTCAGACAGTCCCTAACCCAGGGCGCGATCAAGGCACGGGCGTCTTTGGCTGACTGGTCTCAGGCCGGTCAGTGCTTTATTGATGCCTTGAAATTCAATACACTTAAAAGACCAGTACAATGAGGCTTGAGGCTCAAGCTCGGGTGAGGTCTGGATGAGCGAGTTATTGTTTGACAGCGAATGGCTGACGCTGCGTCGACGCGCCGATCACCAAGCCCGCGACACGTTGCTCAATGAAGAAGCCGCCTATTGGCTCACCCAAAGGCACCGATCCCACATTGTGGATTTGGGGGCGGGCAACGGCAACAACGCCCATTACCTGATTCCGTGGTTGGGGCCTCAGCAACACTGGCGCTTAATTGACCACGACGCCGCGCTGTTGAAAGAAGCCCGGCGTAGCCTAGAAGAGGCCATCCAAAGCAACCACGCCAGTGAGGGCCATGGTGTTGAGACGGGGCAAATGGACCTCAACACACTCGACTTGCCCGCGCTCAACCAACAATGGCCGATTGATCTGGTGACCGCCTCGGCGTTGTTGGATTTGGCCAGCGCTGCTTGGATTGAGAGATTGGCCGAGCAGTGCCATGCCATTCAAGCGGCAGCGTTGTTTGTACTCAACGTCAACGGCCATTGGTCGATCACCGGCATCAAAGACGGGCTCGATGAGACCGTTCGACAAGCGTTCAACACCCACCAAACCAAGTCCAAAGGCTTGGGCCATGGTCCGGCGCTGGGGCCCATGGCCGCCTTTGCAGCGAGCGATCAATTCAAGCGGGTGGGATTTGAGGTCCAAACAAGAACCAGCGTGTGGCAGTTGTTGGCCGGCAGCGCCTACACCAAGGCCTTGGGCTTTCAGCTGATCAATGGCTGGCACCAAGCCGCCTGTGAGATGCTGCCAGACCAAATCCATGAGTTTGATGTTTGGTTTGTGCGCCGTCAGACTCAACTGGCTTCAGGCCAGGTGGGCATTGAGGTGGGACACACCGATCTGTATGCTGAGCCGCTGGCTTCTTAGCCTCGGTCTGCTGGGTGCTCTGGTCTGGTGGTTGGGGCCACTGGAACTTCTGGACCAACTGAGTGGATTTAGTGGGGCGTGGCTGTGGTTGGCCTTGGCCATTGGCCTCATTCAAGTGATGCTGTCGGCGTTTCGCTGGCACTTCACCGCGCGTTCGTTGGGGCTGGACTTGTCTTTTCTGGCCGCGTGGCGCGAGTATTACTTGGCCAGCCTCATCAACCAGGTTTTACCCGGCGGCGTGGTCGGCGATGCCTATCGGGCCAAACGCCACGCCGATCAAAGCGCGCGTCGGGGCCGGGCGTGGCTGGCGGTTGTGATTGAACGGTTTTCTGGTCAATTGATGTTGGTGGTTTTAACACTCGCTGTGTTGGTGTTTTCCAATACCTGGCATCAAGCCTTGGCCGGTTTGTTTCTCAATGCCGGTTTGTTTCCCAATGCTGTCTTGCCGACCATCGCCTTGATGGTGGCTGGCTTGATGCTTGGCCTTTTCATTCTCTACCACTTGATCAGCCGGTCCAAACGCGGGCACGCCCTCCCCGATGGCTGGCTCGCCTCGTCGCTCCAAGGCCTTCAACAAGCCTTCTGGCCCGTGGGTCGACTGGGTGTTCAACTGTTGAGCTCTGGGTTGATCTTGTTGAGCTACATCGCGATTTTTGTGCTGGCGGCACGGGCGATGGGTGTGGACTTGCCCACGACCACACTCGCCATTTTGGCCCCACCTTTGTTGTTGGCGATGGTCATTCCCATCACCGTCTCGGGTTGGGGTTTGAGAGAAGCGGCAGCGGCGGGTGCCTGGGGCATTCTGGGCCTCGACCCCGCCCAAGGCGTGGCGGTCTCGGTGGCTTATGGGGTGTTGATTTTTATCATTGCCTTGCCGGGTGTGGCGCTGTGGCGGCCAGTGGCCAAACCCAGGTGACGTTAGAACAAAAACTCGACAACAACCTCTTGTTCTAAAGTGGCCACGCGCATCGATCGGCGAATCGCTTGGTCTAAGTGTTCAATCGGTGGCAACTCAATGCCCGCTGGTCCAGAGCCTATGATCAAAGGCGCGATCATCAAATAAAGTCGGTCTAAGGCATTGGCTTGGACAAAGTTTGAAATGGTCCGATGCCCGCCTTCGATCAACAGACGCTGACAGCCAACGCCTGCCAAGGCCTTGATGATCTGGTGTGGACAAAACCCCTTGTCTTTTTGGGGGAGAGCAAGCACCTCCACATGATCAGGCAACCCCTTGATG
>JAGYMV010000081.1 GCA_018400355.1 Wenzhouxiangella sp. | reverse complement strand
GCCCACCAAGGGTCTGACCTTGCCGCTGATTTCTTCTGGCGGTTCGAGCATTTTGATGACGATCTTTGCCATTGGCTTGGTGCTGCGTATTCAATGGGAGTTGCAACGCGAACAACTCGAGCAACCCAGGCGACGTCAGAGGTATGCGGTATGAGTGCGCATGTCTTGATCATGGCCGCTGGCACCGGTGGGCACATCTTTCCAGGTCTTTCAGTCGCTGAGTGCCTGCAACAAAAAGGTGCACGCGTCACATGGCTCGGTACCCCAAATGGGCTGGAAAACAAAGTGGTGCCTGCCGATGGGATTGTGCTCGAGCGCATTGAAATTGCCGGGGTGCGTGGCAAAGGTTTGCTTGGGTGGCTGTTGTTGCCATTTCAACTGCTCCGGGCCATGGTCCAAGTGGTGGGCGTGATTCGTCGCACACGGCCTGCGGTGTGTTTGTCCATGGGCGGCTACATCGCCGGTCCGGGTGGCTTGGTGGCCAAGCTCATGGGTTTGCCCTTGGTGATTCATGAACAAAACGCCATCGCTGGTTTAACCAACCGCGTGCTGGCCAAACTCGCCGATCGCGTGTTCACTGGATTTCCTGACGTACTCGAGAAAGGCCAGTGGGTGGGCAATCCCGTCCGCGAATCCATTGCCTCACTCCCACATCCCCAAATTCGCTGGGCGGATCGCACTGGGCCACTGCGGCTGATTGTCATTGGTGGCTCGCAAGGGGCGCGCATCTTCGCCAAGCAATTGCCGGTGGCTTTGCAGTCATTGCCAGCCACTCAACCAATGAAGGTACTGCACCAAGCCGGTCGTGTGATGGATGAAGCCCAACAGGCCTATGCCGCGGTACAACTGCCCTCGCACATTGATGTCGAGTTGGTGGCGTTTGTGGACGACATGGCCACAGCTTGGGGTGAGGCCGATGTCGCCATGACCCGAGCAGGGGCTTTGACCATCGCCGAACTCAGCGCGGCGGGCGTGGGTGCGCTGCTGGTGCCGTTTGCCCTGGCCGTGGACGATCACCAAAGCGCCAACGCCCAACACCTTAGTGAAGCGGGTGCTGCTTGGCAGATCGCAGAAGATGAGTTGAGTGTGGAGCGTTTGGTTGAATGGCTGACCCAACTCGAACGCGCGGATTTGTTGCAACGGGCAGAGCGTGCCCGCGCTTTGGCGCAAACGGGCGCGGCAGAGGCTGTGGCTGAGGCGTGTTTGGAGGTGGCTTTGTGATGCAAACGCCGATCCCCGTCAATGCCCCAGGGCTTCGTCAGGCACCGAGTTTGATGCACCGAGTTCGTCGCATTCATTTGGTGGGCATTGGCGGTGCGGGCATGTGTGGCATTGCCGAAGTGCTGTTGAACTTGGGCTTTGAAGTCAGTGGCTCAGACCAACAGGCCAATGGCGTGACTGAGCGTCTGAGTGAGTTGGGCATTGAGGTCTCCATTGGTCACGATGCCAGCCACATTGAGGGCGTTGATGTGGTGGTGGTCTCAGGGGCCATTGCCAGCAACAACCCAGAGTGTGTGGCCGCGCAGGCGCAACGAATCCCTGTGGTGGCACGTGCTGAGATGTTGGGCGAGTTGATGCGTTTTCGCCACGGCATCGCCGTGGCTGGCAGTCATGGCAAAACCACCACCACTTCAATGATCGCCGCCATCTTGGCACAAGCTGGACAAGACCCCACCTTTGTGGTCGGCGGTTTGATTCACGCTTACGGCACCAACGCCCGCTTGGGCCAAGGCAAGTATTTGGTTGCAGAAGCCGATGAGAGCGATGGTTCGTTTTTGCAACTCCAACCCATGATGGCACTGGTCACCAACATCGACCGCGATCATTTGGATGCCTACCAGGGAAGCTTTGATCAATTGCAAAGCGCGTTTTTGGCGTTTTTACACCACTTGCCTTTTTATGGCGTCGCGGTCATGGGCGTGGATGATCCTCACGTGGCCCAATTGATTCCGGACGTGGCCAGAAATGTGGTGACCTATGGCTTCAACGCCAAAGCCGATGTTCGCGCCACCGATGTCGAACAAGATGAGATTCGGATGCGCTTTAAGATGTGGTTGCCAGACCAAGACAAACCACTGCCCATTCAAGTGGCCTTGCCCGGACGCCACACCGTCCAAAATGCCCTCGGGGCCGCAGCGGTGGCTTGGGAGCTGGGCGTGGCGCCGGAAGACATCCAAAAAGGCTTGGCGCAGTTCTCTGGTGTGGGGCGTCGCTTTGACCCGATTGGCGAACTCAAACTGGGGCAGGGACAACAGGTGTTGGCTTTTGAAGACTATGGCCATCACCCAACAGAGCTCGATGCGGTGATTGGTGCTGCGCGGGGTGGTTGGCCCGACAGGCGCTTGGTGGTGGTGTTCCAGCCACACCGCTACACAAGAACGCGCGACCAATTCGACGCCTTTGCCCGCGTGCTCACCGAACCCGATGTGGTGGTCTTGGCAGACATTTATGCCGCTGGCGAAAACCCGATTCTTGGGATCGATTCCGACGCATTGGCACAAGCCATTGAGGCGCGCGGTGCGGGCGTGGTTGAACGCATCGGCTCGGTGGATGAGGCGCCCCAGTGTCTGGACCGCCTGTGCGAAGACAAGGATTTGGTGTTGGTGATGGGTGCTGGGGATGTGGGTCGCTTGGGCCAAGCTTTGCGGGTGTCTGCATCATGAGCTCGATCCACAAAAAAGTAGATGCCAAGGCCATGGGTCATGTGGCCCTGGTCGCTGGTGGTGACAGCGCCGAACGCGAGATTTCTTTGAAAGGCGCACAAGCAGTGGCTGGTGCCTTGGACCGCCTGGGCATTCACTACAGCTTGGTGGATGGGCCCAGGCGTTTGCTCGAACAAGTGGAAGCCGGCCACTTTGATCGGGTGTTTAATCTGTTGCACGGCCGAGGCGGCGAAGACGGTGCGTTGCAAGGGGCGCTTCGTCTGTATGGCATACCCATGACGGGTTCGGGTGTGTTGGCTTCAGCGCTGACCATGAGCAAAGCACAAACCAAACGAATTTGGAAGGCGGTGGGTTTGCCCACGCCTCGCTACCAAGCGTGCAAAAAAGATCAGTGGTTGGCTGACAATGGAACCGTATTCGATCACCAGCGCAAGGCCTTGATGGATGAGGTGGGCTTGCCATTGTTTGTTAAGCCCAACCGCGAAGGCTCGAGCCTTGGTATGAGTCGGGTCATGGACGCCAATGACATTGATGCAGCGTTGATCAAAGCCTTTGAGTTCGATGATGAAGTCTTGGTTGAGCAATTGATCGAAGGCCGAGAATTGACGGCGGGTGTGGTCGGCTCGCAAGTCTTGCCTTTGATTGAGTTGAAAACGCCCAATGAGTTTTATGACTTTGATGCCAAGTACGCAGCCGGCACCACTGAGTATTTATGTCCCGCGCCGATTGAGCAGGCCTTAGCGCAATCTATTTCTAAGTTGTGTTGGCAAGCCTTCGAGGTGGTGGGTGCGCGCGGCTGGGGCCGGGTGGATTTGATGCTCGATCAGGACAACGCCCCATGGTTGTTGGAGGTCAATACAACCCCTGGAATGACCGAGAGCTCGTTGTTGCCCAAAGCCGCACTGGCTTTTGGAATGGATTTTGAGGAGTTGGTATGGCAGATACTCAGCCAAGCCCAAATCGCCTGATCTCGGTGACCACCTGGGCGACGCTCATTGTCCTAGGGCTCACCGCGCTGTTGGGCGTGTGGTTGAAGATGGGGTTCATTGGTGGTGACCGCTTCTCGATTGAGTGGCTTGAGGTCTCAGGCAGTTTGCAACGAACCAGTGCCAGCCAAGTTCGAGCCGCTGCGGCGCCTTTTGCAAGCCAAGGGTACTTTGCCACCGATCTTGCCAAAGTCCGCGAGGCGGTTGAGGCGCTGCCTTGGGTATCGCAGGCCAGGGTCTCTAGAGCATGGCCTGACACCTTGACCATTGATATCCGCGAGCATCAACCACTGGCCCGTTGGAACCAAACAGGCGTTGTCAGTGGGCTGGAGGTCCATGGTGGGGCATTGCTCACCATCGATGGCAGCGAAGACATTCAGGGCTTGGTCCGTTTGTACGGCCCGGCCGATCAACACGATGTGGTGTTGCAAGCCTGGCTTGATATGCGCGCCGAGCTCGCCAGTGCGGGTTTGCATGTGGAGGGGCTGACGTTAGATGAGCGAGGTTCTTGGACTGTGGCTTTGAGCAATGGCATTGAATTGTTGCTGGGGCGTGAACACCGCGACCAGCGCTTGGCGCGGTTTGTTGGGGTTCATGAGTATTTGAGAACCCAGTCGCGTCGGGCTGAGCGAGTGGACATGCGCTATGCCAATGGCATGGCTGTGGAGTGGGTAGACGCCAATAGGGAGCAAGGCAGACGTGGCTAAGAGATCAGAGAAATCGTTGGTCGTTGGTCTGGACATCGGCACCAGCAAAATTGTCGCGATCATTGGTGAGATTGAAGAAGATGGCA
>JAGYMV010000080.1 GCA_018400355.1 Wenzhouxiangella sp. | reverse complement strand
TTTGTCCAGATGCCCCACCACGCTTTCTGGCAAGGGACCCGGTGCAGCCGCAGCGGTGTGTTCATCAATCACAACAGGCTCTTCAGAAATGAGCATGGTGACACTGGCGCCTTGGGGGTCATAATCTTGGCGGGCCACATTGAGGATGTTTGCGCCGATGATGTTCGAGACATCAGACAAGATCTGCGTCAGCCTCTCAGCGTTGTAAGCCTCATCAATATAGGCAATATAATCGCGGCGTTCTGCAGCGGTTGTTGCATAACACAGGTCATAGATATTAAAGCTCAGCGCCTTGGTTAGGTTGTTAAACCCGTGGAGCTTGATTTTGCGTGAACCCATGGCTATTACCCACGACAAAAGACCAAACGTCTATTATCGAGCATATGACTCCTTTAGAACAGCAACAAAGGCAAACTTTTTCAACATTCATAGCACTCAGGACATGAGGCCAATGGCGTAAAATAGCCCCATGATTCATCATCACTCCCAAAACGAGCTGGCGTGAGCCCAGTGGAAGAACAGACCCAGCCCATCTGGCGTGTCCTGAAATTTGGTGGCAGCTCAGTCAGTGATCCAGACTCATGGAAGGCGATACATGCCCTGGTCGAGCGCACGAGAGAACAACAGCGTTTTCCTTTTGTGGTGGTCTCGGCCTTAAGTGGCATCACCGATTTGTTGGCAGATCACGCATCAGCGACCCCTTCAACAAACGCTGATGAGCTCATTGGCATTCTCAAGGACCGACACCACACCCTGCAAAAGGCATTGGATCTCGATACCGCCTTGCTCGATGGCCATTGGCAAGAGCTTAGTGAACACTTGGCCGACCGAGCCGTTCTTGAAACCCCCCAGGGCTCTGCCCACGTATTGGCCATGGGTGAGATATGGAGCGCCACGATTGGGCAGGCCTATCTGGAAAAGCACGGAATCTCACTTGACCTAATCGCCAGCACCCAATTGCTCCACGCCACCCCGCAGCCGGCCAGATCCGAGCGTGCGCATTACATGGCTGCCACCTGCGATGTACAACCCGATCCCACACTGGCAGCCACACTCGCCGAGCGCGCAGATGGCTACATCATGCCCGGATTCAGTGCCCGCAACACTCAGGGTGAGACGGTGTTACTGGGCCGCGGTGGGTCGGATACGTCCGCGGCACTGATGGGTGCCTTGTTGGATGCAGAGCGGGTAGAAATCCATTCAGATGTGCCCGGGCTTTTCAGTGCCGATCCGCACCGCATCCCAACAGCGCGACTGCTTAAAGTGGTCAGCTACCGCGAAGCGCAAGAATTGGCCGCGATGGGCGCCAAGGCCATTCATCCCCATGCGCTGGCACCCCTGCGTGCCCACAACATCCCTTTGTGGTTGGGCCAAACGTGTCGCCCCGACATCGAAGGCACTCAGATCTCGTCCAAAGCCCGGGACCATGGCGCACAAGTCAAAGCCATTGTGCAGCGCCGTCACATTGCACTTATTTCTCTAGAAGACATTGGCATGTGGCAGCAAGTCGGCTTTTTGGCTGAGGTGTTTCAAGAGTTTAAGGACATGGGCTTGTCGGTGGACCAGGTCTCCACCTCAGAGTCCAACGTGACCTTGACCTTAGATCTCAGAGCCAATGTGGCCGATGAGGCCGACATTGAGCGCCTGATTGATCGACTAAAAAAACACTGCCATGTCGAGTGGGTTCCAGACTGTGCCTGTGTCTCGTTGGTTGGCTTGGGCATTCGAACCATCTTGCACCGGCTGGGTCCGGCCTTGGAAGTGTTTGAGCAACGCCGCATCTATCAAGTCTCACAAGCAGCCAACGACCTCAACCTCACTTTCGTGGTCGAAGCCAGACACGCCGATCGCTTGGTGCAACAGCTCCACCAACAGCTCATCCCAGGCGGCCTAGGCGGCGATTCTGTTTTTGGTCCCACTTGGGAGCAGCTGTTCAAGCAACAAGATGCGCCCAAACAAGCACCACCTTGGTGGAGCACGCATAGAAAAGCCTTGCATGACTTAATGGCACCGCTAGATTGTGCCTACGTTTATCATCTGCCCACGATTGAGGCGGCGGCAGACCGATTGCTGGGTCTTGAGTTTGTGGACCGAGTGCTCTACTCCATGAAAGCCAACCCACACCCTGAGATTTTGGGGGCTTTATATGGGCGAGGCGTGGGCATTGAATGTGTCTCATTGCAAGAGGTGGAACACGCCACCTCTCACCTGCCCGACCTCAAACCCAATGAGATTTTATTCACACCCAATTTTGCCGATCGGGGCGAATACCAAAAAGCGCTCGCGCTGGGGGTGCGTGTGACCGTGGATAACGCGTTCATTCTCGAGCGCTGGGGCCAAGATTTTGCGGGGCATTCGATTTTCTTGAGACTCGATCCGGGTTCTGGCTTGGGTCACCACAAAATGGTGCGTACCGCTGGAAGCCACGCCAAGTTTGGTGTGCCCTTGGCAGAGATCGAAAAAATTGCACGCTTGGCCACAGCGCATGATATTCGCATCGTGGGGCTGCATGCGCACACAGGCTCTGGCATTTTGCATCCCGATAACTGGCACCGCACGCTCGAGATTCTGGGTGAAGCCGCCGAGACCTTAACCTCGGTCGAAACCATTGATTTGGGCGGGGGTTTGGGCATCCCCGATCACGATGATGCGCTGCCACTGGATTTGGCTGCATTGGATGCAGGCATTGGTCGGCTCAAAGCCCAACTGCCCCGGCCCATGGACATTTGGTTGGAACCAGGGCGCTACCTGGTGGCCAATGCAGGCGCCCTGTTGGCCCGCGTCACACAAACCAAGGGCAAAGGGGAGGTGCGCTACGTGGGACTGGCCACCGGCATGAACTCTTTAATTCGGCCGGCATTGTATGGCGCATGGCATCCCATCTATCATTTCGACCGCCTCGGGGAGCGCGGCGAGAGTGTCTATAACGTGGTCGGCCCCATCTGTGAGACAGGTGATATTTTGGGGCTCGACCGACTGTTGCCAGAATGCCAACCGGGTGATTTGTTGTTGATTGCCAACACAGGCGCCTATGGTCGGGTCATGGCCTCACACTATAATTTGCGGGCACCCGCCCCAGAATATGTTTTACGGTCATAGGAAAATTGAATGAGTGGTCAATACCAAGCCTCCGATATTGAGGTCCTACAGGGACTTGATCCAGTCAAGCGCCGTCCGGGCATGTACACAGACACCACGCGCCCCAATCACTTGGTCGCTGAAGTGGTGGACAATGCCGTTGATGAAGCCTTGGCCGGTTATGCCAAAAAAATCGCCGTGCGTTTATTCAAAGACGGTTCTGTCTCGGTGGCCGACGATGGCCGGGGCATGCCAATTGACCCACACCCAGAACATCAATTGCCCGGCGCTGAGCTGATCCTCACGCGCTTGCACGCTGGCGGTAAATTCTCAGGCAAAAACTACAAGTTTTCTGGTGGCCTCCACGGTGTGGGGGTATCGGTCGTCAACGCCCTGTCATCTAAGCTCGTGTGCGAGATCAAGCGGGGGGGTGAAGTGCACCAAATCACCTTCAAAGATGGCATCACAAAGCAATCGCTCACACCAGTGGGTGAAGTCGGCAAGCGCAACACGGGGACTTCGGTTCATTTTTGGCCCGATGCCAGTTACTTTGATAGCGCCAACGTCTCCAGACCGCAGCTGCGTCACCTCCTGAAAGCCAAAGCCATTCTTTGTCCAGGCCTTGAAATCAGCCTCAATGATGAGGTGGATGGAAGCGAAGAACAGTGGCTGTTTGAAGACGGCTTGGTCGCCTATTTAGAAGAACAGCTCGATGGTCAAGAGCGGATTCCAGCCTCACCGTTTGTGGGCGAATTGGCCGGCGGTGACCAAGAAGCCAGCTGGGCGTTGGCGTGGGTCCCCGAAGGCGACTTGATTCAAGAATCGTATGTCAACTTAATCCCAACACCTGCCGGTGGCACCCACACCAATGGCTTGAGAACAGGCTTGATTGAAGCGTTGCGGGAGTTTTGTGAGATTCGCAATCTTTTACCCCGCAACATGAAGCTTTCTCCTGAAGATGTTTGGGACCGGTTGAGTTTCTTGTTGTCTGTGAAACTCGCCGACCCGCAGTTTTCCGGCCAGACCAAAGAACGTTTGAGTTCTCGGGCAGCGGCCAGCTTTGTCTCTGGCGTGGTCAAAGATGCGTTTGCCTTGTGGCTTAACAAACACGTGGCCGATGGCGAAGCCATTGCCAAACTGGCCATCGAACATGCCCTCAAGCGCCAAAAAGCCAACAAGCAAGTGGCCCGTCGAAAGGTCACGCAAGGGCCCGCCCTGCCTGGCAAACTCGCCGATTGTGCATCAACCGATTTGGAGCAAACCGAGCTCTTTTTGGTCGAAGGTGATTCTGCCGGTGGCAGCGCCAAACAGGCGAGGAACCGAGAGTATCAAGCCATCATGCCGTTGCGCGGCAAAATCCTAAACACCTGGGAAACCGAGCCCGACCAAGTGCTGCGCT
>JAGYMV010000008.1 GCA_018400355.1 Wenzhouxiangella sp. | reverse complement strand
CGTGACCGTGTTTGATAAACGCACCGACCGCTTGGAAGCCATGATGGCCGTGGCCGACAACATCTCAGCGCTCTATCCCTACAACGAAGCGGTGGCCGAGGCGGTGGCTGAAGCCGATTTGGTCATCGGTGCTGTGTTGGTGACGGGTGCCCGCGCACCCCACGTGGTGACTCGAGACATGGTGAGCCATATGGCCCAAGGCAGTGTCATGATCGATATTTCAGTGGATCAAGGGGGTTGCTTTGAGACCACCCAGCCCACGACCTATCAAGACCCAACCTATGTGGTCGATGGGGTGACCCATTTTGCGGTCACCAATATGCCCGGTGCGGTCCCGCGTACGTCCTCGCAGGCATTGTCTGCGGCCATTTTGCCCTATGTCGTGAAGATGGCTCGAGACGACTGGCGGGACGATGAGGCATTGGTTCGAGGCATTAACGTCGATGGTGGTGCTGTGGTCCACCCAGCGCTCGACGCGGTGGCCTGATTGACCATGACCAAGGCACGCATCCCAAAAAAGGCGGATCCTGTGGATGAGGCGCATTCACTGTTGCTCCGCCGCATTGCTGAGGCTGTGTTCTTGGTCTTGATGGTGTTGGCGCTGTATCTGATGTTGGCGCTGGTCAGTCATTCGCCCCAAGACCCAGGTTGGTCACAAGATGTCGGCGCGCAGGCGATCCAGAATGTCGGGGGTCCATGGGGGGCTTGGGTCTCTGATGTGTTTCTGGTGTTGTTTGGATATATGGCCTATGGGGCGCCTTTGTTGTTGGCCCTTGGAAGCTTGCGGGTTCTCAAAGAGCGCGCGGCCCCAGCGACGCTTTTAGAGTGGGGTGTCCGGTCGGGGGGCTTTGTGCTGGTGGTGCTCAGTGGTTGTGTTTTGTTCCATCTCCAAAATGGGGGCGAGCTGGCTCAATCGGGCGGCGTGTTTGGTGCGGTGCTGGGTGGGCCGATGGTCGAAGCCATTGGGTATACCGGTTCAACCCTCATCAACTTGGCTTTTTTCTTGGCGGGCATCACCCTCTTTACAGGGCTTTCATGGATTCATGTGATGGAAGGTCTGGGCCGTTGGCTGCTGACGCTGGGGGCATCCAGCGCGCAATGGACCTTAAAAGGGCGGGATTGGCTGGCGGGTCGGCGCGCTCGGCAACAGCGTGATGTGGTTCGCAAAAACGATACAAAGAAACGTAAAAACAGACCCGAGCTCCATATCGAAAAACGGGTTGAGCCTGAGATCAATCCGCGCGATGAATTCAAGGTGGCACAACAGCCTTTGTTTAAAAACCTAACCGAGGGTGGATTACCGCCCTTGGATTTGTTGGATGAGCCGCCTGAGAGACAGGTTGGATACTCAGAAGAAACGCTCAAAGCCATGAGTCGTCAGGTCGAGCTTAAGCTGTCTGACTTTGGGGTTGAAGTGGAGGTGGTCGAGGTGCATCCAGGCCCTGTGATCACCCGCTTTGAATTGCAACCGGCCCCAGGGGTTAAGGGCGCCCAAATCTCCAACTTGGCCACCGATTTGGCCCGCGGCTTGAGTGTGGTCGCGGTTCGGGTGGTCGATGTCATCCCCGGCAAAAGCGTGATCGGCTTAGAGATCCCCAATGAAAATCGTGAGATGGTGACCCTGCGGGAGATCTTGGCCTCAGAGGTCTATCAAAAATCATCGTCACCCCTGACTTTGGGCTTGGGTAAGAGCATCTCTGGTAGCCCCATGATTGGTGATGTGGGCAAGATGCCTCATTTGCTGGTGGCGGGCACCACAGGTTCGGGTAAGTCGGTGGCTTTGAATGCCATGATTTTGAGCCTTTTGTACAAGGCAACACCCGACCAAGTTCGGTTGATTATGGTTGACCCGAAGATGCTGGAATTGTCTGTCTATGAGGGCATTGGGCATTTGCTCACGCCCGTGGTGACGGACATGAAAGAAGCCTCCAACGCACTGCGTTGGTGCGTGGCGGAAATGGAGAGACGTTATGCCTTGATGTCGGCGTTGGGGGTTAGAAACCTAGCGGGCTATAACCGCAAAGTCAAAGAGGCCATGGATCAGGGCACACCGATTCAACACCCAGGCATTGATCCTGAGCACTTGCCCCCCGGTACGGAAGTTCCCACCCTCGAGCCAATGCCCTACATCGTGGTGGTGGTGGATGAGTTTGCCGACATGATGATGATTGTGGGCAAAAAGATTGAGCAATTGATAGCGCGTTTGGCGCAAAAGGCCAGGGCCTCGGGTATCCACTTGATTTTGGCGACGCAGCGGCCCTCAGTGGATGTGATCACTGGTTTGATTAAGGCCAACATTCCAACGCGTATCGCTTTTCAAGTATCGGCTAAAGTCGACTCTCGGACCATTTTGGACAGAGGTGGCGCTGAGCAACTGCTGGGTCATGGCGACATGCTGTATCTGCCACCGGGTTCAGGCATCACAGAGCGCATTCATGGTGCTTTTGTCGATGACGATGAGGTGCACAAAGTGGTGGAGTGGTTGCGCCAACAAGGCGAGCCGGATTACTTAGAAGAAGTGTTGTCAGAACACCAGGCAACAGCCGATGGTCAAAGCATTGGGCCCACGGGTTTGCCTGAGAGTGGGGAAGGGAGCTCGTCTGAAGATGAACTTTATGATCGCGCCGTTGCCTATGTTCTAGAAAGCCGTCGGGCGTCCATTTCGAGTGTGCAGCGTCACTTGCGTGTGGGCTACAACAGAGCCGCGCGCTTGATTGAGGAAATGGAAGCTCAGGGTGTGGTGAGTCCACCCGAACACAATGGTCAGCGAGAGGTGCTCGCACCAGCGCCACCAAAGGACTGATGCATGAAAAGTTCCAACCTCGGTTATCTGGCGTGTGCCAACGCCCTCGTGCTGGCCGCCTGTCTGTGGGGCATGAGCGCCACACAGGAGGCGCAAGCAAGTCAAGACGAGCAAGCCACAGCGGACCTATCTCACCCCGCCCGGTCTGCACTGGATGCCTTTTCTGAGAATCTGACCAGTTTGTCTGCCAGATTTGAGCAGTCCACACACGAGGGCGATGGGTATGTCATTGACCGCTCGAGTGGTGTGTTCTACTTCCAATCACCCAACCATTTCCGCTGGTCTTACAGTGAACCGATCGCAGAGATCATTGTGGGTGATGGCGAGCAATTGTGGCACTATGATCCCAGTCTTGAGCAGGCCACGGTCAGAGCGCAGCCATCCGCTGCCGACTCGCCCATACTGGCGCTCACCAATCCCTCGTTAATGTCCGAGGCCTATGCGATCTTCTCTGGAGAGCGAGCCGATCTGCTCGAGTTTGTACCGAAATCGAGTGATGCACCGATCGAACAAGCGCGCGTGCGGATGGAAAATGGCCAGCCAGTGGCCGTTGAGTGGGCCGATGGCTTCGGGCAGATCACCCGCATTGTCTTTTCAGAGATGGCCGTCAATCCAGTCTTGGATTCGGCGTTGTTCCAATTTATGCCGCCTGCCGGTGTGGATGTGCTCGAAGGCCTCTAGACATAGAGGCCTCCAAGCTTGATGGGGGTTACTTGCCGTCGGGTTTGTGGAAAAGCCGCCGAATTCTGCCGGTGAGTGTGTCGGCATTGACCACGATGATAAAGACTTTTCGGAGTCTGTCTTCTGGGCACTGTAGTGATTTCACACCATGCCAAGAGTTGCCCTGGCGCTGGAAAAGCAACGACCGATTCCCCATGGTATCGGCGGTCCAGCTGCGGTCAAACTCATCAAAATCTGGCGCGCTGGATGTCTTGAAGCGACCCGAGTCATCCAGAATCATGGTTTCGCCACCCCAGCTTCTGTCCCAATCTTGTTCTGTATTGAAATAGAAGATGTGTGATCCCAGCTTCCTTTTTGCATCGCAGTGCGGAGAGACGGAAGCACCTCTGGGCGCATAGTGCCAGTGGTAAGTTAATTTAAACCGTTTGGTTTTAAATAGCCGAGCCAGCCACTGCTGGTACACAGGGCCGTTGAGTTCTGCAATAAATTGATGCCATAACGGATGGATGTCGAGGTCTGGGTGGTACTCGAGTGCGTAGCGATCGTGTGGCTTTTGGCCGTGCGAGCGCTTGCGTCCAAAGCTCGCTTTCATGATGTCAGTTGGCGGCATGTTTGCACGCAATTCATCAAACGCTTCTCGGGTCAGTACTTCCTCTGGATTGATCCATGGATAAGGGTCTGCATTTTGAAACGACTGTGGCGCGATGGACTCAAGTGTTTTTTGATTCAACACGAAGGGCACTGTGGTACTCATCTCAATCCTCTTTGTTGTTTGCCGTGGTTTCTATTTGCAATTCATGCACCACCTGATCAACGGCCTTTTCCAGGACATTGGGTGGCTGGTAGGCACCGAAGCCTGTCTCACCAAGTTCGGCGGCGAAGCCAGCATCATACAATGACTGGTGTAAACGCTTGAGATCGCGTGGCGGCAACACCCAATTGCGCTCCAAGGCGCGTGCGCATAAATATTGTAACCCTTGCTGTGGCCGTATGCTGCCGCGGCGATTGTATTGCGGTTGAGTGGCGCGCTGTGCGACCCAATGGCTGAAGCGATCAAACAAACGGCGATGAGGCTTCGAAGGGTAAAAGATCGAAAAGGGTCGGCCTTGGCTTAGAGCGTCTGCGATCATGGATTCGCTCTCCCCAGTCACCATCAGTTCATCGGCTTGCTCCAGTGCCAAAGCGTACGGATTTTTAGGATCTGAGGCTTGCCAGTGATAGAACAAGGCCGAATCCCCCAGCGCGCTTTTCAGGGCCTCGATGTGGGTGCCTGAACGCCGGCTGGAGACCACCAAGAGCTTCGCATCATCACGCTGAGCTGCCTGAGACAGCGCTTGGGCCAAGGTGTGTATGTCGTCGGCTTCATAGGTGTATGACTTGGTGTTGCCGCCCAGCAGGCAAGCCACTTTGTGCTTGGCCTCGAGCCATGGCTGCCAAGACGCAGGCTCCGTGCAACCGGGGTAATGCCCCAAGTTCAATGGCACCAGTGTCTCAATGCGTTTGGGATGAGGTGGCAGCCCAAAATGCTGGCACTGAACGCAGACCGCGCCATGTCTCGGTATGGCCCCGGCTTTTCGACCGGACAGTACCAGACGAACAAAGGGATAGCGTCGCTGGTAAAGTCTGGCCATACGGGTGCTCAGCCAGCCACCCGCCACTAAGAGGGTGGCGTCATCTGGAAGGTTGGGTTCGGGTGCTTGTCGTAACAGCGACTTCAGCACAAAAGACACCTCGGAGCCATCGATAAGAAGTTCCTTGCATGGACGATTCAGCCGTCCTGCAAGGGCAGTGGCCAATGCCGCGCTTTGCTGGTTATGGCCTGGCTTTTTGTGGGTCAGGTAGACCACCGAGCCTTTTTGGGCGGGCCCGCCATAGAGTTGCTGGGCTGGCCCCAAGGGGCTGGCGCGATGGCTCAGTTGCCAGCGTGCCGATGGGTTCATTTGTTCGACCAAGCGCAGCGATTCAAGCCAAAAGCCCAAAGACCGTTTGAATTGACCGTGGCCGTGACGCCAGGGTTCTTTGATGTGGAGTTTGCAGACATGACATGAGGCCAATAAACGATCAAGGACCCATAAGATGTCTTGGTCAGGCACATACTCAAGAAGCCCAGTCACTTCCAGTGTGTTCATCCGTTCGGCTGTCGGATTTGGACCGAGATGCTCGAGCCACGCGGCGCCGTCGTCTTTGGATGACAGCTTTGATGAGAGATACAAAGCAACCGATTGCCAGTGCCGTGAGGGTCGGGTGGCGCTGAATGGCAGGAAGTGGGCTTGATTGGCCTCAGCTTCTAGGTCTGGCCACAGGTTGTGGGTTGGGTTTTCGAAATACACCAATTGGTCAGGGAAGGGGCGCCAGGGTTGGGTATGTAGCGTGGTGAAGTGAACCAGTTTAGATTGGGTTGGATCATACTCCTTATCTCGGGCATTCCAACCATCGTCCAAATCACCCCAGAGGTGATGCGCGCGGGCAACAGCCTCCAATTGCTTTCTGGATTTGTTTCTCACTTCGATCTCATTCCAGACCTTGGCCATGCGCTCACAGTCAATGAGCATCACCGAGGTGTCGCGGTCATTGATGGATAGAAAACCGGCCTCGCCCATCTCATGGTCGAACAAGATCGCTGGGTCTTGTAAATAAATCTGATCGGCATCGTTGTAAATGGCCCGGCCTTGATAGTCACAAAAGGCGGGTATGGCAAACCGATAGTTGGTGAACCCAGTCAGCCAAAAGCCTCGACTGAAGCCCTTGAGGTCGCGCATCAGATAAATTTCGTAGGTGCGAGACGGGTCGCGGTGTTTTTCGACCGACCACAAGAAGGCACGCTCAGCCCGAAATTGATGGCGCTCGCTCCCAAGGTAAATGCGAACGGGGGGGCGGGTCGAGGGTGTGTGGCCTGCACGCGGGCCCAGTAAAATCCGATCGGGCAGGGATTCAGTCGCTGGAGGGCGTGTGCGGCTAAACTGAGCGGGGCTCAAGCCACTTAGAATGCGTTGTGCAAGCAGGGCCATGAGGCTAGGATACTCCTGTCATCATTGGGTGGAATGGAAGCTTTCTCCATCGCCGTTGGTGCCATGACCACCATTGGGGATGGGTCAAAATGTGCTCAGCCATGAATTCGGAAATTTGACTGACCTGTTCGGCTATGGGCTCTTGGGCGCTGAAATACATCGGGTCGGATACCTCAAAGCTCCAGGCCTCATCAACATCGGTTAGGAGGACCGGAACAATGGGTGCGCCCGTTCGTCTGGCCAGCTCCACCGGTCCTTGTGGCATGTGCATTTGTTTTTTTAAAAAATCAACCCTCACCCCAGAGCGTTTGCTGCCTTGGTCCATCAAGATAAACACGATGTGACCCCGTTTTAGGGCCTTGAGCATTTCCCTAAAACCCGCGCCCGGGCCACTGGCATTGATGGCGTTGAGCCCTAAGCGTTCAATCCCGTGTTTAAAAAATCCAGCCGGCACTTTGTTGGATTCACGATAGACCACATGAATGGGTCCGTGTGATGCGTTTAGACGGGTCGCCAGTGCCACTCCATTGCCCATATGCATCCCAAGCATCACAAGCCCTGACTGCTTGGCAAGGCAAGCGTCGAGTTTGTCTTGGTGCTGCACGTGTATATCTGGCAGCAGGTATTGGGGTGTTCGTTTGCTGGCATACAGTGCAATGACCTCAAGCAAGGCGCGGTCATTGACTTGGAAGGCGTTTTTTAAAATGCCATCGGGATCCGATGAGATTGCTTGATTGGGGTACTCCCTGGCCAGTAACTGCAACTGACCGGCCAGATGTTGGCGCAGTCTGGGTCTGAGCCAATAATCCATCTGGCCTAGGCGTGTGCCCCAGTGTCTGAGCTGGCTGGGACCCCCGCGTGCGGCTGCCAACGAGAGCCAGCGGAGCCCATGGAACGTGAGGCGTCGGCCGAGGCGCTTAAGACTCATTGAACCACCCCATCGCTCAATTTGATTTGCTGGTCGGCGGCTTGCGTCATGGCTTCATCGTGACTCACGGCCAAGAGCGTGAGCTGAGATTTGAGGCGGGTCACCGTGGCCACAACCGCCTGTTCGGATTCGCTGTCGAGATTGGACGTGGCCTCATCTAGAATCAAGAGCTTGGGTTTGTGAATCAGAGCCCGAGCAAGCGCCAGGCGTTGGCGCTGTCCACCAGACAATCGCCCACCGCGCTCGCCGAGTGGGGTGTGGAGTCCGTGTTCAAGTGCATCCACAAAATCCGCTGCATCGGCCAACGCCAATGCTTGGAGGGCATCTTGTTCGCTTAACGAGCCATCCCCGAGGGTGAGGTTATAAAACACGCTCTCATTCACCAAGAGGGCATCTTGAGGCACATAGCCGATGAGGTGGCGCCATTTTTGACGGTCGATGTCATCTAAATTGATGCCATCAATCTCGATGCAACCTTGTGTGGGTTGTAACAACCCCGCGACCAAGTCGATGATGGTGGTCTTGCCAGAGCCCGATGGGCCAGTCAAGACGGTCAATTGCCCGGCTGGAATAAATAAGTTGATCTCTTGAAGTGTCGGGCGCTGATCATAGGAAAAAGTCACGTCCCTAAAAGCAATGCCTGTGTTGAGGCTGGGAACGGCCTGTCCTCGCTCGGGCTCTTTCTCCGTTGCGGCTTCGAGGGTGATCGCTTTGATCGACCAATACGCGCTTTCACTGATGGACATGTGTTGATAAGCGCGTTGGGCCTTGGCCAAATGATTCACCGCGCGGGCAATTAAGAAAATCATGACCACAACCGTGGCCATCCCCATGCCCATTTTGACCACGAAGAAAAAGAAGCCAGTGGCCACCAAAATCGCCAACAAAGGTTCTTGGAGGGCAATCAGGGCGGCTTTCGAAAAGACTTGGTTTTTGAGTGCTTTCTTGAGCTGTTTGGTTTGGGCCGACATCAACGCATCAATGTGGCCTTCGCGCCCCATCGCTTTGAGCGGTTTGATCGCGCCGAGCTGGTCGGTCATGACCGACAACAGGTCTTTGAGTAACGTGGTTTGATCCCGCCCAGCGCGTCCAGCCAGAGTCACCAAGAAATGTAAAAGTCCCAACAGGAGGCCCCCACACAGCAAAGCCGCCAAACTGGCTTGCCAGGAGATGAGCATGGCCAAGGCTCCAAAGATCACCGCATTGATGATTTGGGTGGCCATCACCGCCCCGTGATAAAACCCCTCTGAGGCGCGATTGGCTTCTGTGGCCAGTGAGTTCGACAGGCGCCCAACAGGCTGCGAGAGATAGTAGCGCCAGCGACTATCCATCACCGCTTGTATCAAGCCCAAACGAAGGTCGGTGGCCACATGCGCCACCGCATAACCCACTTGTCGATTGGCCAGCAGCACAAACACCGCTTTGGCTGCAATCAAAGAAACACCAACGCTTAACAAAACAGCGGTTGTGGGATCCAGGCCCAATTGATTGATTAAGTTGAGCGCAGTCTGTTCAGGCAAAGAGGGGTTTTCAGTCTCGCCTGTGGCCAGGTTCAGCATGGAAAGCAACACCGACAAGCCAAGGCCATCCAAGATGCTCGCCACCACCAGTGCCACCAACACAATGGTTGAGCGCAAAGGATAAGCGCGCACAAAGGCAATCAGCATGCCCAAAGCACCTTTTCTGACCGCACTCATCGAAATCCCCCTTGGCGCCAGAGCCCAAAGGCCAGTCTCAATCCACCCAATCTGGGGTGACGACGCATCCAAGGCGAGGTCTCTACTTTTACGCCGCTGTGGCGCTCGACTTTCCAAGCCAGATAATCAATGCCATTGCTGAAGGTGCCAGCTGCCTTGAGCAAGCGGGCAAGATTCAACGCCTTGCCGACCACGCGACGTATTCTCCAGTCGATTCGCCGCGGGCTGGTGTTGATGTGACTCTCTGGACATTCTTGCTGCAAGGCATCGGTGACATTGCCCCAAAACTCCGGGGCTCTGGCGATCACGGTTTGGCTGTGGGCGGGGCTTTCAGGCCGCAGATCACAGGCATAGGTTTTTTGTAATCCAGCCGACCAAAACCGTTGTGAATCGGCCGGCGCACCTTCAATCGCCACCAGATTGGTGTAGAAAGTTTTTAAGGCTTGCACTTGGTTTGCGACCAAGCTTTGTTTGATGTCGTCTGAGCGAGTGTGGACTGGCGTGAATGGTTGCGCAAACCGCGCCCAAAAGTAGTGGTCAATCCGGCTGTGCATTTTTGAGCGAAACTGTGCCATGCTGATCACGGCATATTTGCACTGCAACCCCTCAGCCTCGAAAAAATACACATTGGGTGGTAGCCAGCCATTGAGGCGGGCCGCAAGCGCGCTGGTATGGGCTTTGTGATAGTCATCCACCAAGACGAGCAAATCAATCAAGCCTTCGGTGACCGCTGGTGTGGAACGGCAAGAGCCATAAAACAAAATAGCGGCGAGATTGTCTCCAAAGCGTGTTTCGATGCCTGCGATTAGAGGGGCCAGCTGAGCATCGCTTGGCTGTGGCGCCTGCGTGGCCTGAACAAGTGTCGAAAGGTCACTCATAGGCTTAAGAACCGGTAGGTGGGTCCGGCACCAATGGTGGTTTGATGATTGGGGTTGAGCTCATACTCTTGCCCATCGACACAGATGCTTTCAAGACCTGTGATATCGACTTGGTGGCTGTGTCCTGAGAAATAGCCTGTCTCAATGTTCAGGCCAGAACGCATTTTTCCTCGAAGCAGTGCTGGAAGTTGGCGCCAAAATCCCCGTGCCGATCTCAACACGGCGGTGATTTTGACAGGACCCTCTCCAACGGGCAAATAAGGGTGCACGGTCACTTGAGACTCATCGAGTGTGGTCGCCACCAGCAAGCGCGTCTTTCCTTGCATGCGCCCAAGTTCATTTGATTCAAACGACATGTCAGTGGATCGGTAGTGTACTTGCCGAAGCAAACCCAAAAGCCCCAGCTGAACGACCCGCCAGATGGTCGAGTAGCGACCTTGTCGAATGCGGCCTCTGCCCGATGCGCGGTAGCGGTGGCAGTCTCTGATGACATAATCAACCAGAGCACCCCCCACAAAGAACCCATAGATGGCAGGGTGGTCGGCCTGTGTGATCTCAAGCGTGGCCTTAGAAATGATGTCGAAGGAGTCGGGTCGGGTCAGTGCCCGCTCCAGCATGGCCGCTGGGCGTCCTTGTGTGCCCAGATGCGCGGCCGTGTAATTGGTGCGTCCCCCGCCAAGCATCAAAATGGGGGGTGCATCAATGTGCGGATGGGTGGTGGCAAGGACAGACACCGTGCCCTGCAAGGTGCCATCGCCGCCGACAATGATGATCAAATCGAGACCAGAGGCCAGTGCGGTGCTGAGCAAAGGCTCGATTTCTTGGGGGCCATAAACCACATGAGGCTCAAGCCCAAGGCTTTGAGCGTGGTGTCTGAGCCGAGCGAATGCGCCTGGTAAAGACAGTCGAAAGCTCAGCGGGTTGACTAAGAAAAGGCAACGTTCGGGGCGGACGGGTCCGAGCTGACTCACTTTAAAGCCCGATTATTTTAGGTGCTCAGCACGCCACGTTGGAATGGCAGAATGCTCAGCGGGTGTTTGTTTGGCGCTTTTGAGTAGATCTCCAACGACACGAAAGAAGTTGTGGTGGTTGGCCAGGGCGTAGGGCGACGGTTCACCGAAATGCGCCATTAAGCGTCGATGGGCTTGGCCCAGATTGTGGTAAGGAAGGCCGGGGAATAGGTGATGCAGGGCGTGATAGCGGAGACCCACCGGGAACAGCCAAACGGTGAGCCAGGTTTGCCCAACCAAGTTCACAGAATCCTCCAGCTGAGCCAAGTGGCTCATGGTCTGACCACGGTTGCTGTAGCTGTGGGCGGCCAAGTTTCTGATCCAGTTCAAGGTCAGCGTGAGTGTGTGCAGCGCCCAAGCCATGCCCCAATGGAGCAAAGTGACTGGGCCGAAGATGGTGGCCAAGACCCAAACGAGTACCCACCCAAAACAGACCCATTCGACTCGGCTGAGCGTGGGCAATTCTTTGTCTGGGAAGCGTTTGACGTAGTAGGGGTTGGAGGCATAGGCGCTGGCGTGACTCAATACCCAGTCTCGCAAGGGTCGGTACAAATAAGACAGTGGCGCCAAAAAGCCAAAACGGGCCAGCGCCAACAAAGACAAGAAGGGCAGCTTGATCAGATAGATGCCTGTCTCATACAGTGGTGCTGCAGCCAAGGGGTAATACTCGCCATCGCGGGGGGTGCCAAAGTGGGCCCTGCTGTGGTGCTCGATGTGGTTTCGGTACATGATCCATGGCAGGAGCAACGGGACACCAAATAGTGCGTTCCACATCCATTTAAACCCCCGCAACTCAGCGCGTGGCATGTGGATGATTTCGTGCATGAATGTGCCCCCGCGATAGAAGGCCACAGCGGCCACAGCCATGGCAACCCACTGAACGCCTGAGCCCAATCCGGCAGTGAAATAAACAACAGTCGCAACCCAAGCGATCAGGGCCGTGATCAATAGATCAGACCAGTAAAGCCCGGCTCGGTGCCCAAAGAGGTCCTTGACCTGTGCGTGAGCCTCTCTAATCCAGAGTTTTTCTTCTTCTGGACTCATGCATTGATGCATCAGCGTGTGTGTGTCATGGCTTGTGTTCATAACCGATCATTATACCTTCCCGAGCCCAGCCATTAAGCCTCTGCCACCTGGTTGGTGTGTTGCTGCCGAATCCCTTGAAGGGCCGATAAAATGTGGTCAATGTCGGCGTCGGTGTGAGCGGCAGACAAGGACAGACGCAACAGACATAGTCCGTTGGGTGTCGCCGGCGGAATCATCAAATTGGCATACACGCCTTGATCGAGCAGTTGGTGCCAGTGATCCAAAGCAGTTTCTCGGTTGGGCAAGATCAGTGCCGCCACCGGTCCGGGTTGTTCGCTGCCCAGCTCAAAGCCGGCCGCTCTGGCGCCCTCATAGAGCCTGTCCATGTTCCGTTTGAGCTGCTGGCGTAAGTGTTGGCCAGACAGGACAAGCGATAAGGCTTGCCGGGTTCCGGCGATGATCGCAGGAGACGGTGAGGCTGTGAAGATATAGGGACGACTGGCCAAGCGCAGTAACTCCAGCTCAGCGTGTGGGCTCACACAAAATCCACCAATCCCAGCCAAGCTCTTGGAGAACGTGCCGACCACAAAGTCAACTTCATCCAAAAGCCCCATGGCCTCAGTTAAGCCCAAGCCTTTGTCACCGAAGACACCAAAAGAGTGTGCTTCATCCACCAACAGCCAAGCACCATGCTTGTTTTTTACATCCACAAATTCTTGTAAAGGGGGCTGATCGCCCAACATAGAATAAAGGCCTTCCACCACCACCAGTGTTTTTTTGGCGTCCTCGCCGAGTCGCTCGAGTTTGCGATCGAGGTTTTCTGGGTCATTGTGTCGGAAGGTGAGCGTTTGGGCCTTGCTCATGCGACACCCATCATAAATACTGGCGTGACTATCGGCATCGATGAGTAAGGTTTCCCCTTGGCCGACCACCGAAGACATCACACCCACGTTGGCTTGGTAACCGGTAGAAAACACCATGGCCGATGGCCAACCAAAAGCCCCAGCCAATTCTTTTTCCAACGCATCGTGACTGGCGTAGCTGCCATTGGCCATACGCGACCCTGTGGTGCCACTGCCCAGCTCATCTAATGCAGCTTTGGCTTTTTCGATGACTTCGGGGTGGAAGGTCAGACCCAAATAATTGTTGGTGCCTGCCAGCAACACCTCTTGGCCATTGATCACACCGCGTGTGGCTGAGAGCACACGGTCAAATGGGGTGGCAACGGGCGGGGGTCCATCGCTGGCCAGTGCACGCCTGGACTGGGCCAATAGCTCAAATTTATCGAATAGGCTCATACTGAAGTACCACCTGCTTTGGATTGGACCATCTTGGTCAATTCTTGGGCCAACTCATTGAGCGTATGGGTGTCGGCCAGCACATCGACGGGTACGGAGATATCGAGTGTGTCCTCAATCTCCATGACCAAGTTCATGATTTGGACAGAGTCCAGCCCAGCGGCTGTGCTCAAGGGCATGTCTCTATCCAGTCCAACACGGTCTGGCGCGGTCGCGACAAGCGCCTGCGTGATGGCCTCGTTTACCTGATCTTGAATATCACCCATGCCTTGGTCCACGTCAGCTGGAAAGTTATAAGTATGCAAGGGTATCACGCAGTTGTCGACAAGATGACCATCCCATATGGGTCCAATTGGCCGGGGTGTTGGCCACCCAATCGGGGTGGGATAACTCACGGGCCTTACCGAGGTTAAAAACAGCAGGCATTTGTCTGAAAGCCCCGATGCCTTGAGAGACAAGCGCCAGCGAGCTGAGCACATGCCTCGGGACAGCAATCCTTTTGGGGCGTTTTCCAAAAACGATCTCTGCTGTGGTCGCGATATCGTCCCAGCCATAGCCCCGCCCAAGCGCGCCTATGAATTGATCATCGATCTCGATCAGCTGATGCTGACACGATGGCTCATCTGTCTCACCCTGGGCCAAAAGCTCAGCGACGCGAACAATGGCCTGGGCCAGATCGTCCACATAAATCAAGGAAAAGCGCGCCTGTGGCGGCCCAATCGCGGGTATCACGCCTTTTCTCACCAAGGACCACAGTGGGGCCAAAGCGGCATCTCCAGGGCCATAAACGGCGGGTGGGCGGATAATGGCCCAAGGCACAGTGGCGGATTGGACCAGGGTCTCTCCCGCGCGCTTGCTCGCCGAATAGTCCGAAAGGCTGGGTTCCCGGGCCGCCAGGCTTGAGACATGCACCAATGGCGTTTGATGGTTTTGTTTTTCGAGTGCGGCCAAGAGGTGTGCCGTTCCAGCGGCATTGGTTTTAAAGTAGGCGTTCCGATTGAGTGCCGCGGTCAATCCGGCCAAATGGATGACGCCATCTACACCTTGGACGAGGGTCGCTAGACTGGCTCTGTCCTCAAGTGTCCCAAGGATGGGCGTGATTAAAGGAGAAAAGCCTGGGGTGGGGTGTCTTGTGAGTGCACGAACCTGATGACCACGCGACAACAAGGCCTCGGTGAGTGCGCGACCGATAAAGCCCGTGGCGCCAGTGACCGCAAAGGTGGCCACTGCCGTCAATACCCGTTATGCATCTTCCGTCGCCGCCGTGTGTGGGCTGCGATCGAGTAGGGCCTGAGGCAATGGATCGGTCTCGCTCAGATTGTTGCGCTGCAAGAAGTCCAGTCTGGCCCCACTCCGAGACAGCTTGCCCGAGGATGTGCGAGGCAGGGTGTGCAGTGGAACCAACTCAATCAAACACACAATGCCGAATTCGGTCTGAATCCGGTCCTTGAGTCTTTCGACCAATTGCGCTTGGACAAAGGCATCGGTTTGGCGGCATTGAACCACCAACACAGCGACCTCGGTCCCATTTTCTGATGGGATTGAGAAAGCCGACGCGTCTTCGGGACGGACCTCTGGCTGTTGTTCGGCGATGTACTCAAGGTCTTGCGGCCAAATGTTGCGTCCATTGATGATCAGAAGGTCCTTTGAGCGACCTGTAATGAACAATGCGTCCCCAGCGCGATAACCCACATCCCCAGTGTTGAGCCAGCCATCGCCTGTCAAGGCGTCTGCGGTGGCCTCGGGGTTGTTGGCATAGCCTTCCATGATGCTGGGGCCTTTGAGAAAAATCACGCCGCAGTGGCGCTCTGGCACCAGCTCGCCGTCTGCGTCACGGATCTCGACTTGGTATTCGGGCAGTGGGCGACCACAGTTGACGAATTCAGCCTGTCGAGTGTGTTCCGAGCCATCAATGGGCAGTGCCTTTTTGTCTTTTGCCAAGAGATCGGCGTCAATGGGGTCCACTTCCAAGCCCTGTCCAAGAGGGGCAAAAGAGACCGCCAAAGAGCACTCTGCCATGCCATAACACGGCAAGAAGGCTGAGCGGTTGAAGCCCGCCGGCTCGAGGCGCTGTGCAAACTCATTGAGCCAGCCCGCACGAATCATCTCAGCGCCAACGCCGGCCACGCGCCAGTGGGCCAGATCATAGCGAGCCAAGTCGCTGTCTCTGAGCCGCCTTGCGCACAGGGCATAACCAAATGGGGGGCTAAAGGAAATGGTGGCCTTGTTTTGCGAGACCAAACTCAGCCAGAGCCGTGGGCGCATGGCAAATTCGCGGGTGCCCAAATAATCCACAGACAGTTGTGAGACCACAGGCCCCAAGATCAGACCCACCAAACCCATGTCGTGATAGAAGGGCAGCCAAGACATGAACCGATCGCCACGCCGAATTTGGACGCCATATTGCAAGATGCCGGCCAGGTTATTGAGCACAGCGCGTTGCGTGATCATGGTGCCCCGTGGGAAACGGGTGCTGCCGGACGTGTACTGCAAGTACGCCAATTCATGGCTGCTTGGTGGCGCGGGTAGGTCGGCGGCTTGTGGCAGTTGTAAGAAGTGCTCGAGTGTCCCGGCTTGCTGGATGGGCAAGTCGCCAATGGCATCATTCAAGAAATCGATATAGTCTGGTGTGGCGAAGGCCACTTCAGCGCGACAATCTTTCAGCATCAAGTGCAGGTGGGTGACAAAGGCCTCTCGGCCACCCAAGTGCACCGCCGCAGGCAACGGCACAGGCACCAAGCCCGCGTATTGGCAGCCAAAGAAGAACACCAAAAAATCTGGGTGTGTGTCGGCCACCAGCGCCACGGTGGTGCCGCGTGCCAAATTCAGATGGTGTAAACGCTTGGCCAAGTCTTTCGCTTCGGCTTGCAGTTGCTGATAGGGAAGGGCGCGAGTCAGTTCTCCGCGGCCATTGTAAAAATTGCAACCCGTGGTCCCTTGTGCCGCATAGTCCAATGCGTCAACTAGGCTTTGGTAGCCAGAAGTCTTTAGGGGTAATGAGTTTTGTGTGGGTGTGGCCTGCTCTATCAAAACGATCGTTCCCTGCGTTTTATTAAGAGGTGATTGCACAGTCACCTGGTTTAATGATGTG
>JAGYMV010000079.1 GCA_018400355.1 Wenzhouxiangella sp. | reverse complement strand
ATTTTGAACTAAAACAACGCTCCACCTTTGCCAATTGGTCATTCGATGGTGCCTCACCCATCTGGCAAATGGCCAGTGGGGATTTTGTCTCGTACCCCTACTTGGTCACACCCGAACAAGACCCAGCACCTGGTCTTGAGGGCGCTCCCATGGTGTTGGAATTTGATACCACGCTTGGCGATGGCACCACCATCAGCCTGCCTTTGGATGCCAACGTGGATGTTCGTATCGATTGGGGTGATGGCAATGAGGAGGCGGTCACCAGCCGTGGCTTTGCTGAGCATACCTACGCCAATGAGGGGGCCTACACGGTCAGCATCTATGGTGAAGTCACTCACTTTGGTCGTCGCAGAGCAGGATCATTGACATTCCCAAATGCCGAGAAGCTCACTGCCGTTACCTCATTTGGCAACCTGGGCATCAGAAGCTTGGCTTGGGCTTTCAAAGATGCCATTAACTTGACGGCTGTGCCCAGCACACTCCCAGACACAGTGATTTGGTTAAAGGGCACCTTCCAAGGAGCCACCTCATTTAACAGTGACATATCAGGCTGGGATATCAGCAATGTGATTGAGTTAGATAGTTTGTTTTTTGGTGCAACGGCTTTCAATCAGCCCATCGGCGGCTGGGACACATCCAACACCACCAACTTATTCAGGACATTTGCAGATGCAGAAAGCTTCAACCAACCACTCAATGACTGGGATGTCAGCAACGTCAAGTCATTTAATAGAACCTTTTTCAATGCAAAAAGTTTTAACCAAGATTTAAACAGCTGGCAATTGGTCTCGGCAGAAAGCACTGCGTTTATGTTCTCCGGAGCCGTGGCTTTCAATGGCGACATCACCGACTGGCCCACAGGCACCGTGACAAACATGAGCGGGATGTTCGCATCCACCGAAGCCTTTAATCAGCCTATCGGCGAGTGGGATGTCAGCGAAGTCACTTCCTTTAATGCGATGTTTTTTGCGGCAAAAGCCTTTAATCAGCCGCTCAACACATGGCAGCCCGTCAAAGGCGAAAATTTTGGTCAAATGTTTAGAGGCGCGCGCGAATTTGATCAGCCCCTCAATGATTGGAATGTGGGTCAAGCCAGCAACATGCGGGGCATGTTTGGGGAAGCGGAACGTTTCAATCAATCGCTGGCTGACTGGAACATCTCTAATGTTAAAAACTTTGAGTTTTTCCTAGACGATTCCGCCATGAGCACTCAACATTATGATGCGATGTTAGAGAGCTTCGCAGCTCAAAGCGTTCAGTCGGATGTGACTTTGGAAGTGGGTGCCATCCGTTACAACGAAGGCGCGCCCGCGTCAGCGCGTGCCAAACTGATCACAGACAACAACTGGACGGTGATTGATGGTGGCATGATCCCTACCTTCTCAGGCGGCAATGGCGAAGAGACTGCACCACACAAAATCAGCTCACTGGATGATTTGCGAACCTTGAGTGAAGACCCCAATTCCTGGGCGCTTAACTTCGAACTCACCACATCCATTGATGCATCAGACACAGCCACCTGGAACCTCGGTGCGGGATTTAGCCCCATCGGCGATGACATCACACGGTTCACTGGAAGCTTCACAGGCAATGGCCACCAAATCACAGGGCTTGTCATCAACCGCCCCAACCAAAGCCAAGTGGGCCTGTTTGGATCGGTCGCTGGCATGGTTGATAGTCTCTCGCTGATTGATGTCGACATCAAAGGCAACACAGAAGTCGGTGGCTTGGCGGGATTCAATGGGGGGATGGTCTTGGATGTCGCCATCACAGGCCAGATTGAAGGCATGGTTGAGATCGGCGGCTTGGTGGGTGTCAATGGCTCACTTGGACACATCTCATCGGTGGCCAGTCACGCCGATGTCACTGGCAGCAACATGGTCGGTGGTGTGATTGGCAAAAACCAAGGTGTTTTGGCCGATGGCTATGCAACCGGCACATTAGAAAGCAGCCAAACCGTCGGTGGCTTGGTGGGCTCTTTTATCGATGCCAGAAGCGTGATTGAACGCGGCTACAGCGCCGCCACGATGACCACCTCAGGCCAAGGGCAAACACCGGGTGGCATCATTGGGAGCCTCGGCACTCAGAACAAAGACGCTGCAGGTGGCCAAGTCCGCCAGAGCTTTTTTGTTGGCTCACTAACACCTGAAGGATCCAAGCTTCCATCTTTCGAAAACTACAGCATTGATGCCGCCACCATCGACAGCAAAGGTCTTCGCTCGACCAAAGGCCCCATCGGTACCGATACAGACTGGGCGATCAATGGGTCAAACAGCGAGTGGGCGATGCTCTCAGTCGACGACATTCAGGCCAATGGCAAGTTCTATCGGGCTTATCCCTACCTGAGGATATTCGACTACGATGAACCTGGGGCCACAGCCACAAACTTGCCACTCCCTGGCTTGATTGAAATGCCCATGCCACCGGTGATCGATCGTGACAGCACCTCGGTCAGTGGCGACACGCTGACTTTGGTCTTTAGCGTGCCCCAAGATTCACCCGACGCCACGGTCAATGGGATTGAATACAGCCTCGACAATGGGGAGACGTGGCAAGCCGCCAGCCAAACGGCCTCCCCCATCACCGTCACAGGACTGGACGACGATCGAGCCTATGGTGTTCGGGTAAGGGCGCAAACAGACCAAGGGTCGGGGCCAATATCGGATGGCTATCGCGCCATCACGGGTGGCCGAATTTTCAAAGACAGCTTTGAACAGGCGCCTGGCCCTTAATGCTTTGGCACCAAGAACGCCTGCTGTGGAATCAACATCTCAACTGATGGGCTTTGAGCTTTTCATAGAAAGGCCGGCAGTCTTCAACCACTTGGCGGGCTTGGACAGGCAACGACTCAAGCCCTGGCCTGCCAGTGGCATCGTCTTCTGAGACTGGGACTTCCTTAAACCCCGTTGAAGCCCACACGCTCTGATACCAATGGCGGGCCCAGACACCGTCGCTGTCTCTGTGGCCGGCCGGCCAATGGGTCATTTCATCGGCATAACTTGGGATCCCTAGGTGGGCACACAGCGCCGACAGATGTTCGGTGGGCTTGGCGAGAAAGGCCTGGGCATCAATGACCGGCGGCCTGTGCCCGAGGTGTGCTGAGATGGTCTCGAACAATGCATATTGCTGCGGCAAACCCACATCCTCAGCGCATACATCAAAAGTCGCCCGTGCCTTGGTATACGACCGAATCACTTGCACGGGATCGCGAATCAAAAACACATGCGTTAAGGGCTTGAGCCAGTCATGGCCGACCTCATCCATCCAGTGCTGGCACATGTGCTTTTGGTACCACACACCAACAGCCCCGCTGCCCGCTAGGCCATCAGGCGGTGGGCCTTCGCTCATGGATTGGGCAATTTTTTTGGGATCGGTTTCACCCGAGGCGATCACCTCATCGCGCATCGGGTGGTCTGCGCCCGTTGCCTTTAACCACGCCGCATAAAACGGCTCATCGCTGACCACGCAATCGGGCCTGTTCTCCCATGCCCGCATCATGGCCGTCGAAATGTTTCGTGGGCCCGACCACATCGCCAATCGAATGAGCGACGCTGTGCTCAAAGCACCGCCTTGTAATCTTCTGCATCGGCTTGCATCAATTGTTGATAAAGCATCGACAAGCGCGCAGTCACAGGGCCTGGCATGTTGGGCTCTCCCATGGTGCGGCCATCAATGACCCTCACGGGACTCAAACCACCCAGCGTCCCTGTGACAAACGCTTCATCGGCGCCATAGACATCCGTCAGCGAAAAGCGCTTTTGCCTGATGGGTATGCCGTTGGATTCACACAAAGCGATGACGTGGTTTCGGGTGATTCCACCGAGACAGTAATCACCCGTTGAAGTCCACACCTCACCACGCCGCACAATAAAAAAATGGGTGGAGTTGCACGTGGCCACAAACCCATCGGGGTCCAACATCAAGGCCTCATCTGCACCCGCCTGATTCGCTTGAATGCACGCGCTGACACAATTGAACTTTGAGTGTGAATTGATTTTTTGGTCTTGCACATCCGGTGGGCCACGGCGCACATGCACGGTAAACAATTCCAGACCGCGCTGAGACACCTCAGGATCGTGGGGGCTTTGCGCTGGCACAATCACCACCGTGGCTTGGCCAATGGCCAGACGCGGGTCTTGATAGGGCTGACGACGGACACCGCGGGTCACCATGAGCCGCAAATGGGCATCGAAGGTGAGCCCATTGGCCGCGATGGTCTCCTCAACGGCGGCGGCCAGTTGTTCGGGTGTTCGGCCCACCTCAATCATCAAGGCCCGAGCCGCCTCAAAGAGCCGATCAAGGTGTGGCTGTAGGAACACCGGCACGCCGGCGTGCACCCGAATGCCCTCCCAAACGCCATCACCCAAAACAAAACCGCTGTCAAAGACAGAGATGCGCGCATCGGCCTCGTCGACCAAACCATCGTTGATGTATATCTTCATGCTGCCAAAGGTAGCATGCCCAGCGCCCTTGCTCCAGCGCC
>JAGYMV010000078.1 GCA_018400355.1 Wenzhouxiangella sp. | reverse complement strand
AGTTGCCGTTCGGCCCCTTGGGGGTAGATGGCTGGCACTTGGACCAGCTCGATCTCGAGCATGGGATCGATTGGATGCGGCGCAAGGCAGGCTCTAAACCCATCCTCAACAGACCCGTGGGTGGCTTTGAGTGGGTCTTCATAAGCCAAGATGAGCCGTTTGGCACCCAGTGCTTTGGCCAACAGGCGACCGCCCAAGACGATGGCCGCTGGGCGGTGACGCATCAAAGCCTCATCGCAGGCAATGTAGGGTTCGCATTCCACGCCATTTAAGATCAATGTATGAATGGTGCCCTTGCCCTGGCGCATTTTTTCCGAGGTTGGAAATTGAGCGCCACCCAAACCCACCAGCCCTAGGTTTTGCAATTGGTCTAAGAGCGCATCGGTGGTGAGCTCAGGCAACACCGTATTTGGCTGGTGATCAGCGGGCGGGGCCTTGGGCGAGGCGTTTGCATCGGGCGCCAATTGTAAGCACAACACATCTTGGCCCACGCCTTTTAAGGCGGGCTGTGTGACCACACCCACGACGGTGCCAGCAACGGGGGCGTGCAGTTTTGGATGGGCGTCGTCTGTGAAGCTGGTGAGGGCTTGGCCAGCAACCACGGTTTCGCCGAAAGCCACGGTCAAGTGATGGGTGATCTCATGAGGCTCCAGAGGCTGATATCGGTGGCCCTTCAGTGGGAGATACAGCATCGATGGTGTGGGCACACACTCGATGGGCCTCTGCATGGCCATGGCTTTGTGATGCTCTAGGGCCATTCCACCAAAGAAGTTGTGCAGCGTGATCGACATCAGCTCTGCACTCGAATGGCGATAGAGTCCGGCTTGGGATAGATCGTGGGACGATTGGCTGGCACCAAATCAATGCAGTCGACCGGGCAAGGCGCCAAACACAACTCACAACCCGTGCACTCAGAGGCCAATACGGTGTGCATCATTTTTTGTGCCCCCAAAATCGCATCCACCGGGCAGGCTTGAATACACAATGTGCAGCCAATGCAGCGGTCTTCATCAATCAAGGCCACCATCGGAGGTTGAGGCGTTCCGTGTTCCTCATTCAATGGTTTCGATGGCAGACCCAACAGCTCAGCCAAAGCATCCACACCAGCTTGTCCACCTGGCGGGCATTGATTGATGTCCGCCTCGCCTGAGGCAATGGCGTTGGCATAAGGCCGGCAACCCGGATACCCGCACTGGGCGCATTGGGTTTGGGGGAGTAGGGCATCAATTTGGTCGACCACTGAGTCATCGTTCGAGCCCCAGCGCCGACTCACCCACAAAATCAACGCCACAATGAACACCGTCAGGGCGGTCAAAATGGCAACGCCAGAGACCGTGCTCACAGTTTGGCGAACCCAGTAAAGCCCATGAACGCCAGAGCCATTAAGCCGGCTGTGACCAAGCCAATGGGTGCGCCTTTGAATGCCTCGGGCACATCCGCCAAGGCCAGGCGTTCGCGGCTGGCGGCCAATGCGACCAACACCAAGCCAAAGCCAAGTGCTGCCCCAAACCCGTAGAAGGCTGAGTCAACCAATGAATGGGTGTTTTGTTGGTTCAATAAAGCCACGCCAAGCACCGCGCAATTGCTGGTGATTAGTGGCAAATAAATGCCCAACACTCGATGCAAGAGTGGGGCGGCGTGGCGCATAAACAATTCAGTGAGTTGTACAAGGCCTGCGATGATCACAATGAAGGCAACGGTGGATAGATAGACCAAGTCCAAAGGTGTGAGCACATAGACAGACACCATGTGGCTGGCCACGGAGGCCAAGGTTAAAACAAACGCGGTGGCCAATGACATGCCGATGGCCGATTCAAGATTGGAAGACACACCCATAAACGGGCACAACCCCAAAAACTTGATGAGCACAAAGTTATTGACTAAGGCGGCCGATACTAAAATAAATACCCAATCCATCGATGCCTTATCCTTTGGTTCGTCGTCCTTTGGTGGTCAACGCACTCACAAACTCATTAAGTCATGGATTCGCGGCTGGCGTCCAAAACCTGATCGAGTTGGGTCTGCTCAATTCGTTGCATCAAGGGTTTAAATGGCTCGATCGAGTGATTCAGTAGCGGCTCATTGACCGAGTCGAAACGGTCCACAGGACAGTTTAGGAAAAGAGATGCCTGAGTGGCCGTCTCTGGGATCACCGGCTGCAGCCAGGTGATCAACACGCGAAACAAATTAAGGCCTTGTGTGCAAATGGCGACCACCTCGTCGGCTCGCCCTTCCTGTTTGGCCATTTGCCACGGCTTGTGGTGATCGATGTACTGATTGGCCTCATCTGCCAAAGCCATCAGTTGACGCATGGCGCCAGCAAAGTTGACTTGATCGTAATCGGCTTTGATCGCTTCTTGTTGTTGAAGGAAGTGAGCGTAGAGTTCTGGGTCGGGCAAGGCGCTGCTTAAACAGCCACCGCCCAATTTGTGAACAAACCCACTGCAGCGGCTGGCGATGTTGACCAGTTTGCCAACCAAATCAGAATTCACGCGGGCTTTAAAATCATCCAGCGATAAATCAATGTCACCCAGGCTTGGGGTGAGCTTGGCGGCAAAGTAATACCGAAGCGCATCGGGGTTGATGTGATCAAGCCATGTCCTTGCTTTGATAAACGTGCCACGCGACTTGGACATCTTGGCGCCATTGACGGTCAAAAACCCATGCGCATGGACTTTCGTGGGCAATCGGAAACCCGCGCCTTCGAGCATGGCAGGCCAAAACAGGCAGTGAAAGTAGATGATGTCTTTGCCAATGAAGTGATGCATCTCAGTGGTTGAGTCGGGCGATAGCCATTCCTCAAAATCCAAACCCTCGCGCTCACAAATCGTTTGAAAGCTCGCCAGGTAGCCGACAGGTGCATCCAGCCAGACATAGAAATATTTATCGGGTTGTCCGGGGATCGGGAACCCAAAATAAGGCGCATCCCGCGTCACGTCCCAATCGCGAAGCGCATCACCAAACCACTCTTTGAGTTTGTTGGCCACCTCCGATTGCACGGCGCCCGAATCGATCCATGTCGAGAGGCTGTCCCTGAATTGTTCCAGTGTCACAAAGAAATGTTCGGTGTCTTTTAACACCGGTGTTGCGCCCGACAAGGCAGACTGAGGGTCAATTAAATCGGTGGGGTCATAACTGGCGCCACAGGCATCGCATGAATCCCCAGCCTGGTCTTTGGATTGGCAACGCGGGCAAGTGCCGCGGATGAATCGATCGGGCAAGAAGATGTTGGCCTCAGGGTCATGGTATTGCGAGATGGTGCGAGCTTGCACTGCGCCTTTGTCTTGCAGGCGCGACCAAATCAATTCCACCAGCACTTGGTTGGCTTGGCTGTGGGTGGATGAAAACTCATCATAGGAGATGTTGAAGTCTTGAAAATCTTTTTGGTGCTCAGCCGACATCTCTTCGATCAATTGTTCTGGCGTGATGCCCCGTTTTTTTGCATGCAACATGATGGGGGTGCCATGGGCATCATCGGCCCAAGCAAACCACACCTCATGACCCAAAGACCGCTGAAACCGTGCCCAGATGTCGGTTTGCACGTACTCCAACATGTGCCCAAGATGGATCGACCCATTCGCATAGGGCAAGGCGGCGGTGACTAGGATTTTCCGTTGTTCGCTCATTTTTTTATTATGGCACGGTCAGGCGTGAATTCAGTGCGGGTTCGTTACAATATCCATAACCCATGATCGTATGGGCCATGATCTATCAGCCATTTTGACATCTGGGACGACCGACTTGAGTGATGACACGCAACAACAATTGAAAGCGCTGGCCCGAGCGGTGATCGATCCCAACTTGGGCGCGCCGTTGGGCGAGGCGGTGCGGGCGTTGGTGGTCAGAGATGGCAAGGTGGCCATTGAGGTGGTGCTGGGCTATGCCGCCAAGCAAGGCGCGGGAGCGATTGAACAGGCGCTGAGTGCGTCTTTGTGCGCACTCGAAGGCATCCAGGCGGTCAGTGTCGATGTTCGCTCAGAGATCGTGCAGCACGCTGTCCAGGGGGGCTTGGCGCCCTTGGAAGGTGTGCGCAACATCATTGCCGTGGCTTCCGGTAAGGGCGGGGTGGGCAAGTCAACCGTTGCGGTGAACCTTGCGCTGGCCTTGCAACAAGAAGGCGCACGTGTTGGGCTGCTGGATGCCGATATTTATGGGCCAAGCATTCCCCGAATGCTGGGCTTGTCGGGTCCACCCAAGACCGAAGCGCAAAACCAGATCCTTCCGATGGAGGCGCTGGGCCTTCAAGTGATGTCGATTGGTGTGTTGGTCGACACCAACCAAGCCATGATTTGGCGGGGCCCCATGGCCACCCAGGCGCTCCAGCAAATGCTCAATCAAACCCAGTGGTCGGGGCTGGATTACTTGATCTTGGATTTGCCACCGGGCACTGGAGACATTCAGTTGACTTTGTCACAACGGGTGCCCGTGGCTGGGGTGGTCACCGTCACCACGCCACAAGCAGTGGCATTAGACGATGTCCGACGCGCCGTGGCGATGTTTAATAAGGTTAAGATTCCCATCTTGGGTGTGGTTGAAAACATGAGCACCTACATCTGTCGCCATTGCGGTGAAGAAGAGGCCATTTTTGGGGCCGGTGGCGGACACCAAATTGCCGAAGAAATGGGCATCGG
>JAGYMV010000077.1 GCA_018400355.1 Wenzhouxiangella sp. | reverse complement strand
GACCGCGCGGTTGGCGCGGACCACCGGCACTTTGTTGGTCAATGGCGTGCCGTTGCTATCGGCCCTGTCCATTGCTAAAAATGTGATGACCAATACGGTCCTGGCTCAAGATGTGGCCGAAGCGGCCAAACGGGTCAAGACCGGCGCGCCCTTGGCCAAAGCCTTGGGCGAAGATGGGCATTTCCCATCATTGGCGCTGCAGATGGTCAATGTGGGTGAAGAAACCGGCCAGCTCGATGAGATGTTGATTAAGGTGGCAGACACCTACGACCGAGAGGTCCGGATCACCATTGACCGGCTGATGGCATTGCTGGTGCCGATGATGACTTTGGGTTTGGCGCTGATGATCGGTGTGATCGTGATGTCGGTGCTGATGGCTATTTTGAGTATCAATGAACTGGTTGCATAAGTGGAGACAAAGACAATGACAATGAGCATGAGTCCAACCATGGGACGTCCAACTATGGACAAAGCTTTTCGAGGCGTGCGCGCCACCAGTGGTGGTTTTTCTTTGATTGAGTTGCTGGTGGTGTTGGTGATTTTGGGCATGATCGCTGGTTTGGTGGTGCCCAACATCATGCAGCGGGGCGAAGATGCACGCGTACGCGCCGCGCAAACCGAAATCCAACGCCTATCCATGGCCGTTGATGAGTTTTATCTGGATGCGGGCCGTGCGCCCAGTAGCCTGCGCGAGCTCGTGGAGCGTCCATCGGGTGTGAGCAATTGGAACGGGCCTTATGTCAACGATTCCAACCTCAATGATCCATGGGGTAGGCCTTATGTTTACCGCTATCCGGGTCAGAACCGTTCCTTTGATATTCACTCAGAAGGCGCCGATGGGGCACCGGGTGGCGAAGGCCCCAACCGTCGCATCAGCAACTGGGAATAACGTCTAGGCCATGGCCTCGGCGAGCCCCCGCACCGACCACGGATTTAGCTTGTTTGAGCTGATGGTGGTGATGATGCTGGTGGTCTTGTTGTTCACCGTCGCCGGGGTCTCAGTGTCTCGCTCCATCAGCGGTGCCGAGCTTCGAAACACCGCCCGAGAAATCACAGCCGCCATGCGCCACACCCGTGGCCAGGCGGTCATTCAAAGAGAGGAACAGGTTTTTTTGGTCAATGGCGATCAAAAGACTTGGCAAGCGGCGGGCCGTCCAGCCAAAACCTTACCCGAGGAGTTGGAAATCAAACTGATCACAGCGCGCCAAGAACTCACCGGCGACAATGCCGGCGGCATTCGGTTTTATCCCGATGGCGCCTCCACTGGTGGCCGCGTGGTGTTGGCCTCTGATGGGCGCGAATGGCACATCACCGTGGGTTGGTTGACTGGCGAGATTAGCCGCGAACGGGGCAGTGAGCAGTGATTGAGAAAGCAGCCATTCACAAAACACAAGATGAGCTAAAAAAACAACGGGGCTTCACCTTGATTGAGGTGATGGCGGCGTTTGGCATGTTCGCCTTGTTGTTTGGTTTGATGATGCAGATTCTATCCACCTCCATGACCAACACCCGACGGGCGGGCGATTTCACGCAAGCGGCGATGTGGGCACAATCCAAAATCGACACCCTAGGGCTTGAAGAAATGATCGAGCCAGGCACGAGCCGGGGTGAGTTTGATGACCGCTTTCGCTTTGAGATGGAGATCACCGAAGAGCTGGTGGCCGATGAGCGCGCGCTCGATCTCATGGAGTTGCCATTGGCGCTCTACAAGGTCCGTTTGGTGGTGGCCTGGGAAGAAAATCGCCAGGTGGTTTTTGAGACGCTCAAAAGCGTGGACATTAACTGGGAAGCCAGAGAGCGGGAGCGGTCTTTGTGAAGCAACGAGGCTTTACGTTGATCGAGGTGTTGTTGGCCATCACGCTGTTGAGCATGATTTTGGCCATGGCCGTCGGGGGGCTTCGGGCGGCTCAACGGGCGAGCACCACCGGGGAGGCGGTGATCGAACAGACCAACAACCTTCGGGTGGTGCATCAGTTCGTCAGGCGCCAATTAAGCCTCGCCCAGGCCTTGATCATCGAACAAGAAGAAGACGCTGAGTTTCCCATTCGGTTTATTGGCGACCGCGATTGGGTCCGTTTTGTGGCCCCGATGCCGGGTTATTTGAGCTACGGCGGGGCCTACGTGCAACAGTTGGCCATTGAGCCCGGGCCCAATGGGCGGGAGTTGGTGTTTTATTACGCCATGCTCAATGGGTATGAACCCGGTGAGATCGAAGACACCGAAGGCATCGTCTTGCTCGAGGGATTAAACGGCGGTGAGTTTTGGTATCTGTCAGAAGACCCCGAGACCTTGCAGCCGCTGTGGGACAACGTGTGGGAAGCGGTCGATCAACTGCCCATGGCCGTCGAGTTGGACTTGGACATTGAGCGCGACAACCGCATGGTGTGGCCCACGTTGTCGGCGGTGGTGCGGGTGGACACAGAAAGACCCGTAAGGCAACGGGTCATCGAGAGTGGGGCCGATTTGTTGATTCCCCGCCGAAACCCGCGGCGTTGAGGTGAGCGGGATGAGGCGCGATTGGGTGCGGGGGCGCGGACCCAGAAAAGACCAAGGCGTGGCGCTGTTGGTGGTGCTGTGGCTCTTGATCTTGTTGACCATCGTGGTGGGGGTCTATGCGGTGTTGACCCGCACCGAGGCCATGCAGGCCAGGTTTTTGTTGGACACCACCCGCGCCCGATATGCCGCTGAAGCCGGTGTCCATCGGGCGGCCTATGAGATGTTCAACCCAGACTTAGAAACCCGATGGGTGGGCGATGGTCGCCCTTACACGGTTGAGTTTGGATCGTCGAGTATCGAGATTCGGATCACCGATGAATCGGGTAAAATTAACCTCAATCGAGTCGATGTCGATTTATTGACTGAACTGTTTTTCTCTCAGGGTGTCGATGAACTGGTCGCGGTGAGCTTGGCTGATGCCGTGATGGATTGGCGAGACGCCGATGACTTCCCTTCTGAGTATGGGGCAGAGATTGAGGAATATGATGCGGCCGGCTACCCATATGGGCCAGCCAATCAGCCGTTTCAAAGCGTTGATGAGTTGCAGCAAGTGATGGGCATGACCCAAGAGATGTTTCAAAACATCCGAGACCTCATCAGTGTCAGTGGTGGGGGTGGTCGGCCCAACCCAGCATTCGCCCCGCCTGAGGTGATTGCCCTGTTGCCGGATATGGACGAGGTGGCGGCCCAAGAGTTTGTGGACGAGCGCGCCGAGTACCATCCCAGCGAGCAGGTGGGCGTGATGATGGCCAACGGGGAGTTGGTGAGCTTGCAACATGTGGGGCGAACCTTTAGTGTGCACGCACGAGCCACGCTCGATACGGGCACTTGGGCATCGGTCAAAGCGACGGTGGCCATTGGTGAGGGCATGCGAGGCAGGCCCTTTAGAATTTTGGAATGGCGTGAGAACGTCAGCGAGTAGAGATGATTCAAGAGACCATCAATGACTGGAAACGACAGCTGCGGGCGCGCTATCAAGCCAGCCCGTTGCCTGAGTTTATGTCTTGGTGGGGCAAAGAACTCGGTGACTTAATTCCGGCACACTTTAAACAGCGCCTCATGCCCCCCGCACCGAGCTTGTGGTTGGTGCCGGGTGTTGAATCGGGCGATCTCGAGATCTGGCAAGAGCAAAATGGTTTAAGTCAGGTGGATGTGTTTAAGGCATCTGAAGACGCCAGTTTGCTGAAAAACCGCTGGCAGGGCTTGATCGATGGGTTCGACCAAGGCAAGCCGCGGGTCATTTTGTGCTTGTCTCCCGACGCCATCTTGGAGCGACAGATTGATTTGCCCGCCGCGGTTGAATCCAATTTGCGCCAGTCCATCCAATACCAGATCGATCAGTTCACGCCGTTTGACCCATCCACTGTTTACTTTGACCACCGAATTTTAGAGCGCGATCTTAAAAGTGGGCGCTTGTCCGTCGACCTTCGCGTCTTGCCCATTCAAAGCGTGGTGGATTGGACCGACCGACTCGAGGCCATTGGCGTTCGCGTGCACATGATTGATCGCTTGGCCGAATCTGAGGCTGCATCTGAGGCTGAGTCTGAGTCCGACGGTCAAGGCCGTGGTGAAGATGGGCACTTCAACCGAGAAGGGTTTAATTTACTCCCCGAAGCCAAGCGGCCCGAGTATGTCTACGCTAGGGCCCAGCTCAACTGGCGACTGGCCGGTTTGGCGGTGCTGGCTTTGGTGGTGGTGATGACCTCCTCGGTGTATCTCCGCGAGCGTTCGGTGGCTCGCTTGGAATTTCAAGTCAATGGATTGCGCGCTGAGGCCCAAGCGGTCATGGCTTTACAACGCGAATTGAGCGACGCGCTGGATGCGGCGAACTTTTTGGCCCAAAAACGCGCTGAGAGAGCGGTGATGGTGCATGTGTTGGATGAGGTCACACGGCTTTTGCCCGCCCGCATGTGGCTCCAGCAAATGCAGGTCCGCGGTGAGGAAATCACCATGATGGGCTACGCCGAGGGCTCGCAACGCTTGATTGAGTTGATCAACAACAGTTATTTATTTGAAGACGCCGCCTTCCGCGGTCGAGTCACCATCGACCCAGACACCGACCAAGAACGGTTCACGGTGCAAGCCGTGATTGATAGGAGGGCTGGCAATGCAGTGGCTGCCGCAGAGGGAGAATAATCGACCGCTGGCCATTGGCCTG
>JAGYMV010000076.1 GCA_018400355.1 Wenzhouxiangella sp. | reverse complement strand
GGTACGATAACGGATCTCTATTTGCCAAAGAAGTGAGGGTGCCATGTATTATGCGGCCGCTTGTCAGACCAACTTTCAAGCACCCACCGATCGATCGCAGATCAAAGACAGAACCCAGCGCATGCTGGCCATGGCGGAACAAACCGTGGTTGGCTATGCGCCGTTCCATGACGTCCGTTTGCTGACCTTTCCAGAATTCGCCCACACCCCACCGATTCACAATGAGGTCGATAAGCTCTTAGAGCACCTGGCGGTGGAATTGCCCAATGAGCACACCCAAGCGTATGAGCGATTCGCCAAAGAGCATGGTTGCTATATTCAAACCGGCACGTTTTTAGAGCGCGATGACAAGTACCCCGGGCATGTCTTCAACACCACCTTGCTGATTGGGCCGACTGGGGTGTTGTCAAAATACCGCAAGGTCAATACATGGATTCCTTGGGAGGTGCACACCAGCCCGCATGACCTCCCTGATTATGATGAAGACCCATTCCCAGTGGTTGAGACCGAGATTGGCCGTTTGGGTGTGGCCATTTGCTATGACTGGTTGTTTCCAGAGACCATTCGCCAATTGGCATTCAACGGCGCCGAGGTGTTGATTCGGGTCTCGGCCTACATGGACCCATGGGGCACCGCCGAGCCCATGAACTGGTGGACGCTGATCAACCGCACCCGCGCGCTAGAAAACACCGCCTATGTGGTGGCCTCCAACCAAGGGGCAGACATGTCCCATTACCCGCCCTTTGGGTGGCCCGGGGGTTCCATGGTGGTTGATTATGATGGCCGAATTTTGGCCCAAGCCGACCCCGGGCCTGGTGAGAAAGTGGTGGTGGCACCCATCAACATTGACATGCTCCGCCATGAAAGAGCGCGTCGCCAAGGCCACGACACCCGAGCCCATTACCGAGCAGAAATTCATGACTATGCCCAAAAACCTCGCCTAACACCCGCCGGAGCGGTTGACCCCATCACCATAGACGGGTTAAATGAACGCATCACAATTGCGAAAAAGACGTTCTAGCCCATGAGACCCAAGCCACGGCGCGCACGCAGCTCCCAACACATGGGGTGGTTAAACAAGTCATTGTTTTTGGTTGGCGTGTTGGCCTTGGCAGCCTGCGGGCCCAGTCACAATGAGCCATCGATGAGTCCAGACGACATCGCCGCCAACAACCGTGGTGTGGCTTTGATGGGCCAGTATGAAAACGAGCAAGCCCGAGAAGTCTTTGCTGAGCTTCTGGCCAAGCAACCCGATTGGGTGGATGTCGAGGTCAATCTCGCCATTGCGACACTCAACCGACAACAGCCCGACGATGAGCTGCGTGCCTTAGAGATTGTGGAGGGTATTTTAAAAGACCATCCCGATCATTTGAGGGCCCGCTACATCGCCGGCTTGATGCGTTTTTATATCGGTCAAAGTGATGAGGCCATGGAACACTTCGGCCCGCTGATTGAAGCCGTGCCCGAGGACGCGCATGTGGCTTATTTCACGGCCCAAGCCTTGGGTCAGTTGGGCGAAAACGAACAGGCCTTGGCGTTGTATGAGCGCGCCATTGAGCTCGATCCCTATCTCAGAAGCGCTTACTACGGGGCGGCTTTGACCCTCCGACAACTGGGGCAAGCCGACCGCGCCCGCGAGCAACTGGCCATTTATCAGCGCTTTGCAAATAACCCGCGCGCCCAGCTGGCGGAGTTTCGCTACACCAGAAAAGGCCGGTTGGCTGAAGCCTTGGCCATCGACTCGGGGACACCTCGCGAGATCTCTTCTGAGCTTGAGGGGCCCTTATTTGAAGCGCCTAGGTCTCTGGGTGCTTTGCCGATGACTGAAGTCAGCTCCTTGACCAGTGTTGATTTGGATCGCTCGGGACATCAGGATCTGGTCGTCACGGGCGGTGCGGGGCAAGGCAATTCGGTCTGGATGCAATTGGATGGGTCATGGTCTGAGATCCCACATCCGCTATCTGAGATTCAAGACGTGATGGCGGTGGCTTGGGCCGATGTCGATAACCAAGGCACACTCAATGCCTACCTGTGCCGCGATGGCGCCAATCAATTGCTCGAAATCAATGGCTCAGATGGGCGCTGGGTGGTAGAGCCACACGCGGCCGAGGCCACCTTGGCCGATTCGTTGCGCTGTCGGGATGTGTCATTTCTAGATGCCGATCACGATGGGGATCTCGATGTCTTTGTGAGCAATGAAAATGGTCCCAATGAGTTATTCAACAACAACCTCAATGGCACTTTCAGACGTTTGTCTGTAGACGAACAAGCCAACCTAGATCTTGGGGATGCACCCAGCCGCCTGCACGTGATGGCCGATTTGGATGGCGATCGTGACTTGGATTTGTTGGTGGTCAATACCGACTTGCCCCATCGAGTGTTTATCAATGACCGCTTGTGGCGTTATCAAACCGACGAGCGCTTTGATGATCTGCTCAACGCACCCATGGTCTCATTGGTGGCTGGTGATCTGGAAGCCAATGGGCAAGTGGATTTGGTTTCGATCAATGACACAGGCCAATTGACCCATTGGTCGCCTGATGCCAATGGACGATGGGCCGGCAAGGATTGGGGGCGTGTGGCTCAATTTGTTCCAGGTGATCTTGGGCGGGTGGGCTTGACCTTGATGGATTTCAATGGCGATGGGGCGCTCAACTTGTTGGCCCACCATGGCGCGGGCTTTGTGGTCTACCGAATTGGCTCTCAGGGTGAGCGCATTGAGCCGATCTACCAAACTCAGGCATCGATTTTGGCGCTGGCACCTGTGCTGGCTGATCCAGCGAAGGGTGCTGGTGTGGTTGCGGCAGTGGGCGATGGGGTGGCATCGGCCGAGTTGTTTTGGTGGCCCGCAGGCTCTGGTCGACACCAATTTGTGGCATTGGACCCAAGCGGCATGAGCTCGCAAGCCGATGGCATGCGATCAAATGCATCGGGCATTGGCACCCAAGTGGTGGCGCGCGTGGGCGAGCGCTGGAGCATCATCGACCGACTCGATGACCACAGTGGTCCTGGCCAAAGTCTCCAACCCATGGTGTTGGGTTTGGGTGATGCTCAGTTTGTTGATTTCATCAAACTCTATTGGAGCGATGGGGTGTTGCAGACCGAAATGGCCCTAGAAGCGGGCCAGGTCCACCGCATCGAAGAGTTCCAAAGACAACTGGCCAGTTGTCCGGTGTTGTTTGCTTGGAATGGCGAGCGCTTTGATTTTGTCAGCGACATTTTGGGTGTGGGTGGCATCGGTTTTTTCCAAGCCCCCGATGTCTATGCCGAACCCCGCCCATGGGAGTACTTCCGTTTCCCAGAAGGCACAGCCTTGCCCAAAGACGGCCAGTACCCGATCAAGATCACCGAGCCCATGCAAGAGATTGCCTATATCGATACCACACGGCTTCACTTGTATGACCTACCCGAGGGCTGGTCGGTTGCTCTGGATGAGCGGATGTTCACAGGCGGTGGCCCGATGCCCGATGGCAGCCCCATTTTTTATCAGCCCGCTGAAAAACGCTTTCCGATTCGCGCCATCAATGACCGGGGCCAAGACGTCACTGAATCTTTGGCCCAGACCGATGGCGTGGCCGCCGACGTGGGCGAGCGGGATCCAAGATTTTTGGGCCGCTTGAGTGCCCCGCATGTCCTAGAGCTTGATTTTGGTGAGGTCATCAATCCTGCCAACACAACGCCGGTGCTGTGGGCATCGGGTTGGGTGGAATACCCTTATTCGCAAACGGTGTTTTCGGCTTGGCAGGCCAATGCCAGCTATGAGCCACCGAGTTTGTCGGCCTACCACGATGGCGTTTGGACACCCGTTTATGCTTCTTTTGGTTATCCAGCGGGCATGCCGCGGGAGATGACGCTGCCTTTGAATGAGTTGCCTGCCAACACCACCAAACTCAGAATTGAGGGCAATTGGGAAGTCTATTGGGACGCCATTGCCATCATTGAAGCCCAGGCCATGCCGGCTGGGACCGATGTTCACGTGTCCGGGCCCAGTCAGGCGCGTTTGTCTAAAACAGGCTTTGCGCGGCGTGATACTTTGGCTCAAAGAAGGCCCTATTATGATTACAACGACCGAGCGGCTTTTTGGGACACACACTACCAATCGGGTTATTACACCGCTCTTGGACCTGTGATGGAGTTGGTCTCTGAAGCCAACAATGCGTTTGTGATTGTGGGCCCGGGTGAAGAGCTGCATCTGGAGTTTCCAGCACCACCGCAACGCACATCAGGCGAGCGGGTGGTTGTGCTTGAGACCCGAGGCTATGCCAAAGACAAAGACCTTTACACCAAAGATGGCGCCACCGTTGGGCCCATGCCCTTCACCCCTGGGGTTGGAGACTTGGCGACTCGCGAGGCCCTTCACGAGCGATACATGACCCGTTATCAAGGTGGCTTTTGATGGCAGATTACCCAGCAGATCACGCACGGAACCCGTCACGTGTGAGGCGGGCAGTGGGGCCCAAACTCAAAGTCTTGCTGTTTGGCTTGTTGGTGGCCTTTGTGCTACTGAGTGTGAACTCAGCCTATTTGGGTGGCGTGACTTTTCTTGAGTGGCTCACTGAGAACACGTATCAAGATTTTACGTATCAGGTGATGTTTTTGGTGCACTTGGTGTTGGGGCTGGGCATCGCCATTCCCATCTTGGTGTTCTTGTTTCTCCACATGCGAAACACGTGGTCGCGTTCCAAC
>JAGYMV010000075.1 GCA_018400355.1 Wenzhouxiangella sp. | reverse complement strand
TGCCTTCAGACCATCCGTACAAAGACAGCACGCCGGTGTCTGATAGGCGGGCCGCTTCGCGCAGCACTGGAATGGCTTTTTTGTGTTCTCTGGCTTGACTCCATAGCTGAGACAGCAACTCAAGGTTGTCTACATCGCGCTCGACGTTTTCAGCGGCCATTTCAGCTTCTAGCAACTCCGCACCGCGGTGTGGGTTATTAAATGCTGAATAGAACTGCGCCAAAATGATCTTGTCGGCTTCTTTAATTTCCAGCCCTTCGAGATAGGCGGTTTCGAGGACTGCAAACGATTCCATTTGCATGTCTTGGTCCAAGTACAAGGCTGAGAGCTGGCGCCAGTAAGGCAGCTCTTCAGGCCAGTATTCGACCATCAGCTTCATGTGCTCGGTGCGCTCAGGCACGAGTTTGAGCTCAGACAAGACGATATTTTTAAGATCAAAATAACGTTTGGTTGGCTCTTCGCTCAACTCAATCGCTCGGTCGATGGTCCGCAACGATTCTTGAAACTCTTCCAAGTTGTAGTAGGCAGCGCTCAGCATGAAAAAAGCACTGTCTTCGGGGTTTTCTTCGACAGCCAACCAGTCCTCAAAGAAATCTACCGAGGCTTGGAACTGCTCTGTCACAAAATAGAGCTGCGCCATATTAAAGCGCATCCGCACATTTTGTTCTTCAGGCAAGGCGTTGAGGCGGAGCACTTCGGTGAAATCATCAATCGCTGCTTGATAATTTTCCATACTGACGTGGGCAGAGCCTCTGATCTGAAGGACGGATGCACGATCAAAATCGCGCATTTTGTCTCCGCGACGTGCCATTAAATCGTTGAGCTGTTGCAAGGCCCCTTCATAGTTCTCAGCCTCAAGCTCTTCATAGGCTTTAAGTAGATCAGAAGCGACGGCAGGAGATAAGGTGCCACTTTGGGCTTGTACTGCCACACTGGCGAACAACAAGGCCAGAATTGAAAGAATCTGACCGGCACGCAGCGCCAATACGGAGAGACTGTTATTTTGTTGGCGTTCGACTAACACTCGATCACTCCTCCATTCTGAAGTCAATGGCTGTTCTCACACCAAAGCGAGGTTGGGCCACACCATCCACCACACGTGGCTGGTAGCGCCAGCGTGTCACCGCACGCATCGCAGCGCGGTTAAAGCAAGCGTTGCTTGTATTGATCACCGTTGGGTTGATCACGTTGCCTTCAGGGGTCACGTTGAATTCAACAACCACCGTCTCAAGAGGGCCTGCAGCGCGTTGGCAACGCTGTGGATACTGAGGCGGAATACGAACCAATGGCTGCGCATCTCGGTCTGGGTTGAAACCCGAACCAATGTTTAGATCAGCGCCCATGTCTGGGACAGCGCCCATTTGGACAGACATCGAAGGCCTAAAGCTCGGGTCACTCACCATCGGTGGGGGTGGGGGTGGCTGATCCAAAACTGGACGCTCAAAGTCATCGGCATTCTGGTCACTGCGGTCATCGAGCTGACGCGTGACATTGATCTGAACAGAGCGGTCGTCGGTCAACACAACATCTTGTTGCTGACTAATGACCGTGGCCAATAGCAAGAAAATCAGCAGGGTGACAACAAAGGCACCCGGCAAACCTGTGACAATTCGAGCGCTACCTGTAATCATGATTCAACCGTCGATACCGCAACATCTTCTTGCACACCAGCATCGCGGATTTGCTGGAGTACTTTCACCAAATATTCTGTGTGCGCGTCATTGTCTGCCTGAATCACCGCACTGCCTCGGGGGTTTTCCCGACGCAGACGCTCAACGGCCAAACGCACCCCTTCAAGGCCCACCTCTTCGCGGTTCACCCAGACACCATTATCAGCATCAATGGCGACCAAGATGGACACCAATCGCTGCTGCTCAGCCGTGGTGGCGGGTGGCTTCTGGACCGTGACGCCAGGCTCTTTGATAAAGGTCGCTGTCACGATGAAGAAAATCAGCATGATAAAAACGATATCAAGCAACGGCGTGACGTTCACGTCGGTCTCTTCAGTTTGCGATGTCCGTTTGCGTCTATTCATCTGGTCTTTGTCTCAATCTATTGGGGGCTTGGCCAAAAGCCAAGCCGTCCAGTTAATCTTGGCCTTGGATGGTGACTGCGGGATCAACACCGGCTTGACGGGTTTGATCCAACACCAGCACACTGGTTTCGACCTTGGCGTCGGGCGCTGCGTTGAGGAGCACCACGCCACGTGGGTTTTGAGCCTTGAAAGCCTCAACCACTGGCTTAACCGAGCGCGGGTCAATCAAACGACCGCCATCGACCGCCACGAAACCATCGTTTCTGACCGCCAACACCAAGGTCGGCGGTGGGCGCGTCAGCTCTTCTGGGGGATTGTCTTCAGGCGAGGCGATGGCAATGCCGTCTTCATCCAAGAAAGTCGCCGTCACAATAAAGAAGATCAGCAAGATGAACACGATGTCCAGCAGCGGCGTGATGTTGACGTCTGCCGCTTCCTGCTCTGAACTGGTCAAACGCCCTTTGGCGCCATAACCCAGCCCACCTTCAGTCTCCAGGCTTTGGCCCAATGCCGTGATGGTCTTTTCGTGTTTGCCATCCAGGTAGTTGATGGCAAAAACGCCCGTCAATGAGACGGCGAGGCCAGTCATGGTTGGGATGGTGGCTCTGGAAATACCAGAGGCCATCAAGCGGGCATTCGATGAGCCGGTGTCTGTGATGACTTGGAACACTTCGATCATCCCAGTCACTGTACCCAGAAGACCCAGCAAAGGCGTGATCACAATCAACGAGCGGATAGACCCCAAAAACCGCTCATTTTCGACACGGGCTTCTGAAATCAAACGTTCACGATAGGCATGGGCTTCCCAGCTGCCCCGATCAGAACGACCAGCCCACAGGCCTTGCTTCTCTTCAATGATTTTTGCAATGGCAAAAGTGAAGTAGAGAATCCGTTCACTGATCAGCATCCACATCAAGAACGTGCTCGCCAACAATGCGACCACGACAGGGCCACCCATATTTAGGTAGCCCGCCAGGGTCTCAAACATGTTGAAAGGGTTTAGCATCGCTAGCACGGTGGCTCCTTATATTCTCAGCGCAATGGTCTGCGATTCAATCAAGCGGCTTTTTCGGCAGACTCTGCCACCAAGCTCACGGATTGCTCTTCGAGAATTTGAGAGACACGGCGCGAGGCACCCGATGCAAAGGCATGCAGCAGCAACAATGGAATGGCTGCAATCAAACCCTGAACCGTGGTCACCAACGCTTGCGAAATACCGCCAGCCATCAATTTCGGATCACCCGTACCAAACAGGGTGATCGCTTGGAAGGTCACGATCATACCGATCACCGTACCCAACAGACCCATCAACGGTGCAACCGCTGCCAGGACCTTGACGACATTTAGGCCACTTTCCAGCTTGGGCAATTCTTTCAAGACCGCATCATCGAGACGCATTTGCAAGGTCTCGAGGTCCCCACCTTTGCTGTTGTTGTAAGCAATCATGACACGACCCAGTGGGTTGCCAGCGGATGGGGTTGAAGACTTCCGCTGTGCAGCGACTTTGCGCTCAATCACAATCAGCATCGCCCAGCGATACAGAGCCAGCAACACACCGAAGACGGCAACGACAATGATGGCGTAACCAATACCGCCACCTTGTGCCACACGCTCACCGAAGGTTGGGGTTTCAACCACCAAGCCCAACAGGGTGCCCAGTGACGGATCGATCAGGCCTTCAACAACGCCTGAACCATCATGACGGAACACATCTTTGGCTGCACCCACAGCAGACCCGCCAGGCTGGCGAACCAAGTACCGCAGAGTGCCTTCGCGTGGGACCAAGAAGCCATCTTCAGTGAAGGCGGCGAATGAACCGATACGGACCACAGTTTCAGCATCCGAGCGATTGTCACCCGTAATGACTGGCGCATCGTAGCGGACAACCTTGCCCTGCTCACCAGCTTCTTGCAACATGGTGTACCAAAGCGCCTCCAGCTCTTCAATGGTTGGCAGTGACGAAGCACGCGCCATCCGCGTCAGCGTTTCACCACGACCACCAAACTGAGTTGAGATCAACGAGTCATTGAGTTGCTCGTTCAAGTCAGCAGCAGCGGCACGGGCCACACCAAACAGCTCACCAAATTCACCCTGGCGCTCGGCCAACTGGGCACGCAGCTCTTCGAGTTCACGATCAAGCTGATTACGCAAGGCTTCCAAACGGCTCGCTTCCGCTTCAGCGTCAGCGACTTCCCGTTCTAAGCGGCTAAGCTCTGCTTCTTGGTTGCTCTCCTCACGACGGAAGCGGGCTTCACGTTCGCGGTTGGCTTCAGAAACAGCTCGGCGTTCGGCGCGAACGGCATCCAATACTTCTTGGATGGTGCGGGCCGCAGGCTCAGTCGCCTGTGTGGCTTGCGCATCCGTTGCTTCGGTTTGGTCCTGTGCCAACGTTGGGCCACTGAGACCAACAACGGTCAGCAGGGCAAACAAAGCACTCAAGATGGGTTTTTTGAAGTGTTGCATTGAAGCAATCCTTTCGGCATTTTTAATGGTCATTTGATTTGTCATGTCAGCCCCCTCAGTTCGCGTCTGCCGGTGCACCCACTGGGATGTACATCAGCTCTGGCGGAATCTGCTCACGTGCCACACGAGAGCCACGCTTAATGGCAGAGAGGAAGGACTTATCAAGATCCATCCAATTGCGGGTATCCACATTGAAAT
>JAGYMV010000074.1 GCA_018400355.1 Wenzhouxiangella sp. | reverse complement strand
CAACACACCGACAGGTGTGGTGAGTGAAAAAGCGAGCATTCGGCCAAAGAACTGTTTGGCGTGTTGGCTCACTGGTGAGACCTTCAGGCCCAGTGCGAAGGTGGCCGTGCCTTTGTGCGCCAGCACCGCGATCAACAACGCCAATGCGGTGACACTTTGATCCTCAATCCCCAATGCAAAGCCAGTGATCAATGAGTGAATCGAGAGCACCAAAAACAGCACCGCGGCAGAGACAGCAGAATTTCGCTCGCCCGAGCCACGATGACCCATCTGGTCGATGATCACCATGAGAGCCAAAGACGCTGTTGCCAGAAGACCAAACAAGGGGTAGTCCATGGTCGGGAAGACGGTGGCCAACTGAGCTTGCGCATCGGGCAAGACATGGATCAACCCGGCCGCCAGAAACACACCGCCGGCAAAGCAATTGGCCATGGACAGCACCACGCCATCACTGGATCGTTCGGTGAGTCGTCTCGATAACACCGCACCCACAATCGCAACCAAAAAGATGGCCAGTGCCGCGCTGACTTTAAACACAACCAGGTCCATGCCTCAGACTCCCTCAATCATGAATCAATCCCCTTAAAGTGAACGTTATCTCGAACCCAGCGCGTGGTCAACGGGGAGAAAAGCTTGGGGATGGATTGTTAGGGCACCGCAAATCAAAAATGACAAATTTGTTATGATTGCATGACAGCCCATGATTGGATCATCTGACCCGTGAGTGGCTGTGGCAATGACAGGGGGTAATAGAATGCTGACATTTTTGATTCATCCACTGCTCAAAACTTTGGCCGCGCTGGGCGCCCTATCGCTTCTCTGGGGCTTCGTGGTTTGGATCGATCCTTGGCTGGGTCAAAGCAATGCGTTTTGGGTTCAAGCGCTCAATGTCTTCCCCATAGCGGCCACTTTTTTCGTGTTTCTGGCCGTCACTGCCCGCCCTGCGCTGGCACTTTTAACCACCATGGCGCTGACGGCCTTGCTGTTTTACATCAACCACACCAAATGGGTTGAGTTGGCTCAACCGCTCCTGCTCACGGACTTATTCCTGTTCCCCCAGGTGCTGGGACACATGGATTTATTGTCCAGTTACATCAATGCCTCGCTGTTGCTGGGTCTTTTTGCTGCGTGGCTGGCCACGTGCGTGCTGTTTTGGCAAACAGAGCCTCGCTGGTTTGGCCGTCGTGGGCAAGTCGCACTCATGACCCTCAGCGTGAGCGTGTGGGCTCTGCTGGCGAGCCCATTGGGACTCTCCTGGTATGAAAAGCAAGAGGGCCCCAAGCGGCCTTGGGCACCCATTGCAGAGATCGAGGCGCAAGGTTGGCTGGCCGCTGCCATTCGAGCGGCACACACCCAATTGGTGGCGCTGCCCGAGCCTGATCCCGAAGCCATCGCTGCGATCAAAGAGACGCTGCCCCCCAATTGGTTAGGGCCAGCCGTCGATCTCGACAACCCCCCAGATCTGATTGTGGTGTTGAGTGAGAGTTTTTTCGAGCCGCGTTATATGCGCCAAGCCGACTCATGCACCCTACTGCCTCAGTGGTGTGCGCTCTTAGAACAAGGCCAATGGGGTGAGATGCGTGTGCCCACCTTTGGTGGCAACACCACCCGAACCGAATATGAAGTCCTCACGGGTGTGCCCTATCAAACACTCCCAGCCGGCGTCTATCCCTACAACAGCGTGGTCCTTCAGCCCACCGCATCCATCGCTTGGTGGCTCAAGTCTTTGGGCTATGAAACCACCGCCATCCACCCTCACGATCGATATTTCTGGCAACGCCATCGCGCCATGCCTTTGTTGGGTTTCGATGAGTTTATTGGTGAACAAGAATTTGGACCGCACACCCGCTCGGGCTTTTGGATCTCAGATCATGACCTAACCAAAAGGGTGATCGATCGGCTTGAAAACCGATCAGACAAACCACAGCTTGTGTTTGCCATTAGCATGGAAAATCATGGGCCTTGGCACGGCAAACGCCCAAACATGGATGAGGACAAACGGGCCAGCCTCCCCTCCATCGAGGGCTTGCATGGACGGGGCGACCACGCTTATAGAAACTACCTCTACCACCAAAGACAATCCATCGACGCACTCAATGAGCTGTGGGTCTATGCGCAAACGCGACAACGACCCACCGCCATTTTATTTTTTGGCGACCACCTACCCGGCTTGCATGAGACTTTCCGACAGGTCGGGTTTGAGTCAGGCTTTGAGCCCCTCACCCACCCAGTGCCCTATTTGTTGCTGCAAAACACCGCTTCTGCTGCACCCACCTGGTTGCCCAGCGCCAGTCACCAGTTGGGTTTCTGGTTTTTAGAAACCAGCGGGCTGCCATTGCCCAGCGATTATGCGATCCTCAGTGCTGGGCACCAACTCACTCAAACCAATGATGACCCACCCCATTGGGCGCTCTACCCCTATTTGATGCGGCTTGACCCAAGCCAGTGGACAGAAGAACTGTGCGAGCAAGGCAAGCTGTGCTAGTGATTAAATGCCGGTGATGTTGAGCATGGGGAAGGCGTTGGTCATCAATGGATTCCCTCAAAAGCCGACAGACAGTCTTATAAGTATACGCCTCAAAGTATCAGGATCACTCATTGGCTGGCCCAAACTGATCGCGAAAAATGGAGGGTATGATTTTAAAAATCGCGCCCACATTGCGGCTTCGATCCAAGCTCACCTGACAGGTCGAGGCGGTTCCTTGGCAGGCACCGGTCCATTGTTCAAATCGGTATCTGGGATCGGGCACCGCTTCGAGTGTGACCGTTTGCCCGGTTGGGTAGTACAAGCAATTGTCCACACAATTCGGGTCTGCGCCTAAGTTCGTGGTTTGCGATTGAATCTCTCCCAAGCCAGAAGTTGACGTGGTCAGTGTGGACGTTTCAATGAATTCAGCCGTGATGCGTTGGTCTTGAGTCATCTCGACTTGGCAACGCCACGGATTGCCGGCATCGACCGCACACGCCTGACCCCACTGAACCACCACCGCCTGCCCCGAACTGGCCTCAAGCCAAACGGACTCATTGAGACGATAGCCTGCCTCGCAGGTCTGCCAATCGGTGCGGTCGTCATCAAGCGTGAGGGTGTTGTTACAGTCAATCCCCAAATCAGCCGAGCGAACACGCCCTTTTGGCCGCCCCAGCAATTCGACTTCTAAGCGCTTGGCATCACTTTGCTCAAACTGGGCAGTAAGCGTTCGATCTGACGACATGCGAACCTCGCACAATCGTCCATCGGCTTGGTCACACCCAAGCCACCCCACAAACCCATGCGATTGAATGCCACTGGGGTTTGTGCCACCCGTGGTGGGTGTATAGGCGCGAAGCACAACCGATGTGCCATTGGCAAACGATTGCGCGCAGTCAGTTGTGAAACAAAACTCGCCATTGGTTAGGATGTCGATACCACCGGGTGAATTGGTCTGCCCATCGAGACGATCAACCACCCATTGGTTGATGATCAGTTGCTGGTCCCCGAAAGCCATTTTGAACCGCACCACACCAGCCAGCGCACTCACGCGGCCGACCTGAATGTAGTAAGTCTCATTGGGCGATGCGATTGATTGACCATCCGAGTCCACCAAACGGACCAAAGCTTGTTGGTCTGCTGCGGTGGCCGCTTGGCAGCCCACCTCCACCAAGCCGTTGATGTCTGGCGAGGCCACAGGTGCGGTATAAACCGCAATTGCGGGTGTGAATGAACCATCGCTTTCGCTGAAATCAATGGTCACCGGCTCAGCGCCCACATCCGCAGGCGCCGTCCATTCATACCACACGCTCGATTGAATGGCGCCGCATTCAGAGACCATCTCATTGGCCTCGCGCGAAGCCAACTGCGTGTCAACGCTGGCCTCAAAATCTTGATTGACACTGAAAGAAACAGAGATCCGGTCTTCGAAATTGTCATTGGGCAAAATGGTCTTGAAAAAAGCGACCGTTTGTTGATTGCCCGTCATCGTCAATTGGCACTCAGGGCCACCGGCAAACGAGGTGCAAGCACCGGTCCAGCCATCGAATTGGGATGAGGCATTGGCTGTGGCGTTTAGTGTGATCACATCACTGGCTGTGTAGGTCTCAATGCATTGGGTCCCAAACTCACCACAAGCTATGTTTGGGCCACTCACCTCACCATTGCCACCCCCATCGGTGGATACATTGAGTTCATAAGTCAATTCGGTGAGCGTGAGATTGAGTTGGGCCGCGCCCGATGCGCCAAAGTAGCCCGAGACACGGAAAAAATAAACCTCACCAGGGGTTGCCTCGAAACCCACGCTGGCATCTGCCCAGTTGCCATTGAAGGTCCCAAAGTCACAGCCCAAGGACACCAAGTCTGTCAAACTCGATCCACTGAATACATCCAAAATCGTATCGAACTCACTGCCAATGGTGTCAACACGGACATCACTCGGCACGCCACCTTCGGGTAACTGCCACACAAACCACACGCTGGAATTGCCCGTGAGGTCACACGTCGGTAAAGGCTCATCGGTCTCAAAGCTCGCCCCCTCGGTGGAAAAAGATTCAGAAAACTGAGCCCCACTCAATGCCGATGCATCCACAAAATCATCATTGCCAGGCGGTGCGCGATCAAAGACCACATCCACGATGGCATCGCCACTGATATTCACTCGACAGCTGTTGCCGGATATCTCGTCGCAACCTGTGAAGCTGGCCAACTCGGCGTTGGTATCCGGCGTGGCCTCCAACACCACGACATCACCGGCCACGACCACCATCGAACAATCGCTGCCGCAATCAATGCCCGCCGGCGATG